>JAGQQZ010000404.1 GCA_020425915.1 Planctomycetota bacterium
CCCCTCGTCTTGCCTTGGATCCGAGCGTTGCGAGCCCAGCACGACCCGACCAAGCACGACACACACCGCCACTACCAGATCGCTCGCAACCGCATCTCACCATCGGCGAAGCCCCCGAGCAACGCGATCCGGTCGAGGCGGTGCTCGGTCAGTACCGGAAGGACACGGCGCAGCGCCGCGTCGAGATCCTCGCGACCGAGCTGGCTGGCCTGCCCCGGGAGCTCGCGGCGGATCTCCTTCCAGGTCTCCCAGAGAATCTCTTCGAACAGCGTGTCACCGAAGAAATCGGCGGGCACCGATGCGGCGAGGTTCCAGCCGGGCGGCGCCGAGCGCCGGACGTTTCGGAGGGCGTCCGGCGGCGAGCCCGGCGCGTCCGCGGGTCGGTCGATCGCGCGCTCGAGCAC
Organism: Planctomycetota bacterium; assembly: GCA_020425915.1. Lineage (GTDB taxonomy): Bacteria > Planctomycetota > UBA1135 > UBA1135 > UBA2386 > JAGQQZ01. The sequence goes on from JAGQQZ010000404.1 coordinate 405, forward strand.
GCCGAGTCCGCGGGGACCGAACGCATACAGAAACCGGCCGGGCACGTGGGCGAAATGCTAGTCGCGGTCGAGGAAGCGACCGGAGTAGATCGCCGTGCCGGCGTGCTCCGTCTTTCCGTCGATGCGGAGTGGCGAGCCTCGCAGCTTCTCGAACACGGCGTCGAACGCCTTGTCGTCGCGGATCTCGAACACGAGGCACATGCCGTCGGCGTCGGGGTCCGCGCGGTCCTGTGCGTCCCGGGTGACGCCGAGGTCGTAGACGACCCCGAACTCGGTCCCGACGCTCGCGAGCAGGTCGTTCTCGATGTCGAAGCCGGCGTCTTCGTTCGCAGTGTCGCGAATCTCGTCGAGCCCGCGAGTCTTCGACTGGAACAGCGAGAAGTTCGCCGCGAAGTCCAGGATCACTTCCCAGAGCTCCCGCCAACGGACGTGGCCGCAGGCGAACACCGGGGCCCGGTCGGCCGGCAGCGGCAGCGATTCCAGCATGTGCGGAAGCGTTTCGATGCTCGGCAGGAACGCCTCGTAGATTCCTCGGTGGCCGGGACCGAACGACACGGCGAGCTCGAACTGCAGATGGGGGCCGTTGGTGCTGACCGATGCGCGGGCGTGTCGGTAGGTGCCGAATCCGAACACCCGCGCCATCAGCTGCTCGGCGGACGAATCGCTGTGACCCGTCCGGCTGAGTGCGATGACTCGTTCGAGGTCGACGTCGATCGACAGCAGGTCGAAGGGGCTGATCGCCGCGACGCGGGCTAGGTCGGATTCCCGATTCCGTTCGCGTCGTGCGACACCGTTCGCGATCGCCGAGGTCGGGTCGGACCCGAAGTACAGGACGGCGTTGCCGTCAGCGTCGAGTGCGGGCAGCGAAACACCGCCGTCGTGCGACTCGAGCACGGTGTAGGAGTGGCCTTCGACCTCGACGGCGCGCAGTCCGTCGCCGAGTGCGCCGCGGGCGATCGACTCGAGGTCGGCGCACAGCTTGCCGAGTTCGGTCTCTTCGTCATCCAGCCAAACCATGTGGCCCTCGACGGCGAACTCGGCGTCCCGATCGCCGGAGGTCACGAACACCTCGGTCTCGATGCGGCCGCGGTAGCCGAGCAGACTTCGTTCGATCGACTCCGCGGTCTCGGCGGACTCGTCGTTCCCGAGCGAGCGCACGAGTCCGTGCAGTTGACCGCGCAGCAGGTTCGAGACGGATTCCACCTCGCGGTCACCCAACAACGACCCGACGTTCGTCGGCAGGATGGCGCGCCGCACCGACTCGGGCCCGGCGACCGAGATCCGAACGAGTGGTGCTTGCGCGGTGACCGCGCTCGTTGCGACGACGGCGAGCAGGAGAGTCGAGAAGTGGTTCCGAATCACGCCGGGCAGTCTAGCTGCGTTCATGGGGGTCGGGGTGATACGATCCGGCGCCGTGGCCGGCCCCCCTGCACATTCGGAACGCGACCGATCGGTTCGCCGCGTGCTCGTCATCGAGGGCATCGCGAACGTCGTCGGTCTCTCGATCAAACTGGTGGTCGGGATCTGCACCGGCTCGTTCGCGGTCCTCGCCGATGCGGTGCATTCGATCACCGACGTGGCGAACAACATCGTCGCCTACGTCGTGATGCACTTCGCTTCGAAGCCCGCCGACAAGGAGCATCCGTACGGGCACCGCAAGTACGAGACGCTCGCGGTGTTCGTGCTCGCGACGCTGCTGACCGTGCTGGCGATCGAGATCTCGATCCACGCGATTCGCTCTGGAACCCGCGAGGTCCTGCCGTCCGGCATCGGACTGATCGCGATGCTCGGTCTTCTCGTGCTGCAGGCGGGCGTTGCGTTCTGGGAATCCCGTCAGGCGACACGCCTGAACTCGGATCTGCTCCGCGCCGATGCCCGGCACACGATGTCCGACGTGTACGTGACCGTCGGGGTGATCGTCGGTTGGCAGGTGTCCGCGCTCGGATACGCGTGGGTCGACACGCTGATCACGATCAGCGTCGCGCTCGTCGTGCTGTGGTTCGCGCTGGATCTGTTCCGTCGCGTCGTGCCCGTCCTCGTCGACGAGATCGCGCACGATCCGGACGACCTTCGCGACGCCGCGTCGGGAGTCGAGGGCGTTCGCTCCGTGCGTACCGTCCGGTCACGATGGATCGGATCGGATGCGGCGATCGACGTCGTCGTCACCGTGAAGGCCGATCTACCGACCGACGAGTCTCACGAGATCGCCGACGCCGTCGAGCACCTACTCAGCGAGCGGTTCGACGCGGCGTACGTCAACGTCCACGTCGAACCCCACCGCGCGGATCAGGCGGCGGACACTACTTCGTCGCCTTCACCTTGATCCGCTTCGAGGACTCCTCGGGAGCCTTGCGGACGGTCACTTCGAGGATGCCGTTCTTCATCTCGGCCTCGACGCCGCTCGAGTCGACGCGAGTCGGGATCCGGAACGTGCGGACGAAGGTCCCGGCCGTGCGTTCGACGACGTGCCAGTGCTCTTCTTCGCGCTTCTCCTCGTGGCGACGCTCACCCCGCAACGTCAAGGTGTCGCCGGTCATCGTGACCGTGATGTCGTCCGGGTCGATGCCCGGCATCTCCGCCTTGATGACGTAGGTCTCGGGGGTCTCGACGACATCGGCCCGGGGCTTCCAGGAGCCCTCGTTGCCTTCGAGTGCCCGGGACCAGGCGTCCCGAATGCCTTCGTCGAACGGCGTCCCGAACAGGGTCGCCCAGGGATTCCACTTCGCGACGTCTTTCATCCGGCCTCCTTGTTGCTCCGGTAGAGAGACTCGGTCAGAAGGTGCAAACGACGTGCCGGACCTTGGTCGTGCAGTCTTGAAGGACTCGAGCCCGCAACCGGGGTCGACGGGCGGTTCCTGCTCTCACGGGCGCGAACCCCGACCGCAGGACTGAGAGCCAGGAGGGGTGCGGACGACCTGGAATCCTCGTCGTCCGGATCCTTGCGCGGCGCGCGCGTTTCGCTTGCAGTGCGCATCCATGCTCGTGCAAGACGCACTCGTTCCCAATCCCCTCGTCGTCACCCCCGACACGACCGTTCTCGACTTCTGCAAGCAGGTGCTCGCGTCGAATCAGACGACCGCCTGTGTCGTCGCCGGTGACGACCACAAGCTGCTCGGGATGGTGTCGGTCCACGACGTCTTCCAGCGGATCCTCCCTGCGTATCTCGGGAAGAAGGACAACCTCGCGTCGGTGATCCACGAGGGCTACTTCGAGGAACGGTTCGACGAGCTGCGACGCACGCCCGTGTCCGACCTGATGAGCAAGGACATCCACGTCCTCGCGCCGCACGACTCCGTGATCAAGGCGATCTCGTTGTTCTCGAGTGCCACGCACAAGACCGCGCCCGTCGTCCGTGACGGGAAGTTCATCGGGACGATCACGCGCCGCAGCGTGTTGCAGAAGGTCACGGAATCCGCATGACATCGTTTCTCCCGATGACGTTCGTCAGCGAGGGCGGATCCGGCGGCGGCATGTACTGGCTCGCGACGGCGATCTTCGTGGTCGCGTTCGCGGCGATCGTGTCGGAGCGCGTGCACAAGACCAAGGTCGCCCTGGTCGGAGCCGCGACGATGATCGTCCTGCCGATCCTGACGCAGAACGAGGCCTTCCACTCGACGCGGTTCGGCGTCGACTACAACGTCATCTTCCTGCTGATCTCGATGATGATCATGATCAACATCATCGCGCGCAGCGGAGTGTTCGAGTGGACGGCGATCAAGGCCGCGAAGCTCGGTCGTGGTTATCCGTTCCGGATCATGGCGATCTTCATCGCCCTGACCGCGGTCTCGTCGGCGTTCCTCGACAACGTGACGACGGTGCTGTTGCTCGCTCCGGTGACGTTGCTGATCGCGGACGAACTCGACATCGATCCGGTTCCGTTCCTGATCGCCGAGGCGCTGGCGTCGAACGTCGGCGGCACCGCGACGCTCATCGGTGACCCGCCGAACATCATCATCGCGTCCCGTGCGGAGTTGAGCTTCGTCGACTTCATCGTCCACCTGACCCCGGTCGTGGTCGTGATCCTGGTCGGCTTCATGCTCGGCTGCAAGCTGTTCTTCGGCGGGCGCCTGAAGGTCGCCGACGACAAGCGTCAGCGCATGCTCGCGATGGACGCCTCGGGCGTCATCAAGGACAAGGGACTCGCGGTGAAGTCGTTGGTCGTGCTCGGGCTGACGCTCGTCGGGTTCACGCTTCACGGTGTCCTCGATCTCGAGCCGGCGACGATCGCCCTCCTCGGCGCATCGGTGCTGCTGCTGATCTCGCGGATCGACCCGCACGGTGTCCTGTCCGAGGTCGAGTGGCCGACGATCTTCTTCTTCATCGGCCTGTTCATCATGGTCGGCGGGATCGTCAAGGTGGGGGTGATCCGGGACGTGTCCGAGTTCGTCATCCGGTACACCGAGCCGACCGCGGAGAGCATGCGCACGACGTCGTTCGTCGTGCTGTGGGCGTCCGGCATCCTGTCCGCCCTGGTCGACAACATCCCCTACGTCGCGACCATGAGCCCGCTGATCCTCGACACGGCGAACACCGTGTTCCACGGCGGTCAGGCCGACCCCGGTGCGCTGCCGCACGACACGTTGCACCACGCGGTACTGATGCCGGTGTGGTGGTCGTTGGCGCTCGGGTCGTGCCTCGGGGGAAACGGGACGCCGATCGGCGCGTCGGCGAACGTCATCGTGCTCGGCATCGCCGAACGCTCGGGGATCGTCATCACGTTCCTCCGGTTCATGGCCTTCGGCATTCCGACGATGCTGTTCACGTTGGTCGTCAGCCACGTGTACATCCTGTTGCGCTACTACTGACGGGCGTCCGAGCCGATGCGAGCCGTGATCTTCGAAGGACCGGGGCGCTCCCTCTCGATCCGGGAGGTGGCGGAGCCGGTCGTCGGTCGCGGCCATGTCGGGCTGACGATCCGCGCGTGCGGGGTGTGTCGAACCGACCTGCACGTCGTCGACGGCGACCTCGCCGAACCGAAGCTCCCGCTGATCCTCGGTCACGAGGTCGTCGGCGTCGTCGATTCGGTCGGCGCGGACGTCGAGGGTCTCGCGATCGGCGATCGCGTCGGTGTGCCCTGGCTCGGTGGGACGTGTCGAACGTGTCGGTTCTGCCGCAGCGATCGTGAGAACCTGTGCGACGACGCGAGATTCACGGGCTACACGCTGGACGGTGGCTACGCCGATCGATGCGTCGCCGAAGCGCGCTACTGCTTCCCCATCCCGAGTCGATATGGCGACGTCGAGGCTGCGCCGCTGCTCTGCGCCGGGCTGATCGGCTACCGCTCGTTCCGCATGGTCGGAGAAGCGCACCGGATCGGCTTCTACGGATTCGGCGCCGCCGCACACATCCTGACGCAGGTCGCGATCGCGCAGGGTCGGGAGGTGTACGCGTTCACGCGGCCGGGTGATGACGAGGCCCAACGGTTCGCACGCTCGCTCGGAGCCATCTGGGCCGGCAGCTCGGACGACCGGCCGCCGGAGGCGCTCGACGCGGCGATCCTGTTCGCGCCGGTCGGGAACCTCGTGCCCCGTGCGCTCGCCGCCGTCGAGAAAGGGGGTGTGGTCGTCTGCGCCGGTATCCACATGTCCGAGATCCCGGCGTTCGCCTACGACCTGCTGTGGGAGGAGCGCGTCGTTCGGTCGGTCGCGAACCTCACGCGGGCCGATGGGGACGAGTCCTTCGCGCTCGCCGCTCGCGTTCCGATCACCACGACCACCGAGGTGTTCGCGCTCGATCGAGCCGAGGAGGCGCTCGGTCGGCTCCGGGACGGACGGATCCAGGGCGCTGCGGTGTTGGTTCCATGAAGTTCGTCGCGTTCCTGCGCGGCATGAACCTCGGCAAGCGCCGCATCACGAACGAAGAACTGCTGGAGCACTTCGAGGCGCTCGGATTCGCCGGCGCCTCCGCGTTCCTGGCCAGCGGGAACATCGTGTTCGACGGTCGAGGGACCGTCGAGCGAATCGCTGAGCGGATCTCGAGCGGACTCGCCGAGCGTCTGGGCTACTCGGTGCCGACGTTCGTCCGGACGGCCGCACGGGTGCGTGAGATCGCGGCGCTGGATCCGTTCCCTCGAGTGCGGCACGGGGACGGCAAACTCCAGGTCGCGATGCTCGTTGCTCCCCCGAAGCCCGCCGCCGTGCGGCGCGCGCTCCTATGTGCGTCGGACGACGACCTGCTGGCCTGCGACGGGGCCGAGGTGTTCTGGTGGCCGCGGGTTCGGCTGACCGATTCGGAGCTCGACCTCGCCGAACTGGAACGGGCCCTCGGGTCGATGACGATTCGAACGATCGGGACGATCCAGCGGCTTTCGAAGAAGCTCGCTGGCTGAGCGGTCAGCGCAGCTCCTTGCGGATCACGAGCTTCAGGCCGGACCATGTGTCGTCGACGGCACAGACCTTCACGTCGACGAGTCCGAGCGGCAGCGCGAGTTCGCGCACGACGTCCTCGGTCACGTCGGTCGGTACGCCGGACGCGCGTTTCGGCCAGGAGACCCAGATCGTGCCGTCGCGTCGAATCTGTTCGCTCCACCGCGGCAGTCCACGCGCCAGTGCCGTCCGTGATCGCGTGAACGCATGCACGAGGTCGATGTCACTGCGCAATCGACCCGAGAGGGTGATTCCGTCCGGCAGCGGAGCGACGAGCCGTTCGTAGTGCGGTGGCGGGTCGACGAGCTTGACGCGGAAGCCCGGTGCGAGGCCGAGCTTCTTCCACAACGGCGTTCCGGAGTATCCCGCGGGCATGACCGATCAGTTCGTTCCGCTCTCCAGCGATGTGGCTACCGCGCGCTCGAGATCGGCCAGCAGGAAAGGCTTCGCGAGGAACTTCACTTCACTCCCGAACTGGTCGAGGCTCTCGCTGTCGAGGTGTCCGCTCATGACGACGACCGGGACTCGCGAGTCGATCGCGCGAATGCGCGAGTAGGTGGCCGCTCCACCCATCCCCGGCATCGCCAGGTCGAGCAGGACGCAGGAAACTTCCTGGCGCCGGGACTCAAAAAGTTCGAGGGCGGCCTCTCCGTCGCGTGCCTCCAGCGTGTCGAAGCCTCGGTCGGTGAGCACGCGAACCGCGAGACTGCGCAGGCCCGGCTCGTCGTCGGCGATCAGGATCGTGCCGCGCGGGCGATCCTGATCGAGCGTCGCCGTGCTCGCGGAGAACGTGGATTCGTCGCACGAGGCACTCGCCGGCAGGAACACGGTGAATCGTGACCCTTCACCCAACTCGCTCTCGACCCGAACCAGGGCGCCATGACTGCGGAGGATGCCCCAGGCGGCGGCGAGTCCGAGTCCGCGGCCCGGCTTCCGGGTCGAGAAGAACGGGTCGAACAGCCGCTCGAACGAGTCCGGCTCGATTCCCTCGCCGTCGTCCTCGACCTCGAGGCGGACGAACGCCCCGGTCGCCTCCAGGTCCCCGAACCAGCGGCCGTGTTCCGTGTTCTGGCGCTCGAGGGTGGTCGGGGCCACGCGTACCCGGATCGAGCCCGACCCGTCGATCGCGTCGCGCGCGTTCGACACCATGTTGACGAGTACCTGTTGGATCTGCACGCGGTCGACGACGGCCAGGCACGGCCGGTCGCCGAGTTCGACGACGAACTCGATCGATGGTCCGACGCCGGCGCGCAGCATCGGAGCGAGTCCGGCGACCAAGTCGCGGACGTCGACACAGGTGTGGAGCTGTTGGACGTCGCCGGCATAGGCCTGGATCTGGCGACAGAGTTCCGAGGCGCGCGTGGTCGCGCTGAGGATGTCGTCGACGCAGGCTCGTTGGACGGGATCACTGAGTCGTTCGCGCAGGAGTTCGGCGTTGCCGCTCATCCCGAGGATCAGGTTGTTGAAGTCGTGCGCGAAACCGCCGGCGAACAGGCCGAGGCTGTCGAGCCGTTCGATGTGTCGGAGCTTCTTCTCCATCACGCGCTCGGACTCGACGGCTCGTCGAGCGGTCTCGGACTCGGCGAGCATTCGCTTGTTCACGATGTCCGATCGCCGCTTCGCCGTGTAGGCGAACAGCGCGAAGCCGCTGAGGACGATCGTGAAGCCGATCGAGGCGAACAGGATCAGGTCTCGGACTCGTTCCTTCTCGGCGTCCCGCTGCGTGACGAGCGCGCGATACTCCTGGCTGCGCTGCTCGCGAAGCGCCTCGACCTCCCCGTAGACGCGGTGCCACTCGCGGGCCTCGTTGGCGGAAGTCTCGGCCTTGCCGAGCCGACTCAGGGCCCGCCCGTGTTCGAGGATCGCATCCGCGTCCGAGCGGGCGTTCGCGATTTCGAGCGCGCGCAGACGAGTGTCCCGTTCGCGCGACGGAATACCCAGGCCGTCCAGGCAATCGATGGCCTCGTCCATCGCCTTGGCGGCCACGTCGAGCCCGTTCGCCGCCATCAGCAGGTACGCGGCGTGGGATACGGCGACCGCGAGCACCTCGCGGTTCTCGAGCTGACGGGCGATCGTCACTCCAGCCGAGACATGGTCGTGTGCCGAGTCGCGGTTCCCGCGGGCGCTCGCGATCGAGCCGCGCATTCCGTGCATGAACACGCTGGTCATCCGATCGCCGAGTGGATCCGCTGCCTGCAAGGCGTTCTTGCATTCGGTCTCCGCCCGTTCGATGTCACCGCGCTTGATCGCCGCGCGGATCTCGGACAGCACGACCTGAAGAGCACCGGCCGGATCGTCGGCGCGCTCGAACAGTTCGGCGATCTGGCGACGCCGTTCGTCGGACGCGTCGTCGGCGCCCTGGGCGACGTCGAGGAGCGTCATTCCCCAGCCCTCGAGCCAAGGATCGTCGCTCTCCTTGGCGGCTCGGAACACCTCGAGCAGGTTCCGATAGAAGCGCGAGTACGACTCGAGCGAGTAGACCGATTGGGCGTTGGCGAGCAGGAGTCGCCCGCGAACCGCAGCCGAGGCGTCGGCGGGGAGCTCGTTCACCGCGCGTTGCATCAGCGCGAGAGCCTCGGCTTCCCCCGAGAGCTTCGCGACCGCTCTCGCCTCGTAGGCGAGCGCGAGCGCTGCAAGATCGGGTCGACCAGCGCGCTCGGCGTCGGTTCGGCACTCCCGCGCGAGCGCTGCGGAGGTGGGCACGTGGGTGCGGTAGGCGCACTGCGCGTCGACGAGCCGTTGCTCGATCGTCGCGGACTGCGCGGGCGCGATTCCCGCGACCAAGATCACGAGCCCGGTGAACCAGCCGAGCGACCCTGTACGCCACATCGAAACGGATGATACGCATCGCGTTCCGGTCGGCGAGCAGATTCCCCCGACGTCGCGATACGGTCGAACGATGAAGGTTCCTCTTCGGCTCGCGTTCCTCGTCGATGTGAGCCCCGGTTCCTCTAGCATGACGGCGAGGGGCGTGATGCGCCCTTCGTCGACGGAGACCGTTCCACTCACGAGCACACCATGGAAACTCGATCACCGAAGCTCACCCTCCCTGCCCTGTTCCTCTGCGCTGCCGTCAGCATCGCCGCAACGACCGGAGTGCCTGGCCCCGGTCCCGTCTCGGACGACTTCGATCGGACGAACCTCGATCTGTCGACCTGGACGTTCGTCAACCCGCTCGGCGACGGGCAACTCGCGATGGTCGGAGCGGGGTCGGGGGATGCCCATCTCGCGCTGTCCGTTCCCGCGGGAACTCCGCACGACGCGTGGGGTAGCGGCGGCATGAACGAATGTCCGCGCGTCTCGCAGTCGTGTCCCGACACCGACTTCGAGGTCGCTGCGAAGTTCAACGCAGAGCCGACCGCCGGCTTCAACGACCAGGGCATCTTCGTCGAACAGGATGCCTCGAACTGGCTGCGCTTCGACATCTATCACTCCGGTTCACAGCTCAAGGCGTTCATCGGCAAGACGGTCGGCGGTTCCACGTCGAGCTCGCTCAACGCGACGATCGCCGGGGGCTCGGCGACGCACCTACGCGTGCGTCGCACCGCGGACACGTTCGACTTCGAGATCTCGCCGGACGGCGCGGTCTGGACGTTGGCGGGCAGTATCACGCAGGCCTTCACCGTGAGTTCGGTGGGCGTGTTCGCTGGCAACCCGGTCGACGGCCTCGCATTCACGTCGGAGGTCGACTGGTTCTTCAACACGGCGTCGCCGATCTCGCCGGAGGACGGCGGAGCACCGGCGGACGCGGACTCGCCGCTGAACCACTCGATCGGTGCGGCAGCCGGATTGAATCAGATCACCGTGAACTGGTTCACGGACGAGCCGTGCACGGGCACCGTGGAATACGGCGAGACGACCAGCTACGAGCTCGGGTCGATGAGTGACGGCGGCGGGTTGTACGCCCACTCGGTCGTGATCGGGAGCCTGTCGACCGGGGTGACCTACCACTACCGCGTGTCGTCGGACGACGGGACGAACCCGGTCTCGACCTCGGGTGACTTCACGGTGTTCCTCGATCCCACCGGACCGGTCGTCGACGTGTGGTACGGGCTCGCGCAGACCGTCGGAACGTTCGGGCAGACGCAGCCGTGGTACAACGTGCTCGGGCACGTCAGTGATCCGGACGGCGTCGCGTCGCTGTCCTACAAGCTAAACGGTGGGACCGCGGTTCCGCTCACGATCGGTCCCGACGGACGTCGCCTCGAGAACGTCGGAGACTTCAACGTCGACCTCGCCCTCGAGGACCTCGTCGCGGGCAGCAACTCGGTGGAGATCACCGCCGTCGACGGCGCGAGCAACTCGACGGTCACGACGGTGACCGTCGACTACGTGACCGGCAACGTCTGGCCGCAGACGTTCTCGATCGACTGGGGCACAGTCTCCGACATCCAGGAGCGTGCCCAGGTCGTCGACGGCAAGTGGTCGCTCGAGGGCATCGGCGTGCGGACGGCCGAGCCCGGCTACGACCGATTGATCGCGGCGGGTGACACCTGTTGGGACGACTACGAGGTCGAGTGCCAGATCACGATGAACAGCTTGAGCCCGTCGAGCGGCGGGGTCGGCATCCTGATGCGCTGGAACGGTCACACCGACTACCCGATCGCCGGTACCCAGCCCAAGTCGGGCTACCTCCCGCTCGGTTGCATCGGTTGGTACCGGAACGGTCGCGTCGAGCTGTACGGCAACGACGCCGACATCCTCGACACCGATCCGCGCGTGCTGAGCAACGGCGTCACCTACAACTACAAGATGCGCGTCGAGACGACGCCGGGCGTCGGTGCGACCTATCGGCTGAAGGTCTGGGAGGACGGCATGTCCGAACCGTTGACCTGGGACGTCGAGGGTTCGGACACCTTGAGCGACCCGCAGTTCGGCTCGTTCATGCTGATCTCGCACCAGTACGACGTCACGTTCGGCGACGTGACCGTCACGCCGATCGTCGGTGCGCCGAACGTCGCGCCGGTCGCCAATGCAGACACGGTCTACGTGCTACCCGCAGGGTCGATCGAGTTCGAGCCGCTCGCGAACGATACCGACAGCGACGGCACGGTGTGTCCGGTCACTCTGAACGTGACGCAGGCACCCGCGAACGGCACGCTCGATGTGAACCCGACGACCGGGCGGATGGCCTACACCCACGACGGGTCGGCCACGACGACCGACGAGGTGCGCTACACGGTCGAGGACAACGACGGAGCCGTGTCGAACGAGGCGATCGTCTCGATCGCCATCACGCCGAACCCGCCGCAGGCGTTCTTGTCGGACGATTTCAACTGCGGGTACGACGCGGGTCTGTGGACGTTCATCGACGCGGTCGGTGATTGCTCGTTCGACTACGTCGGCACCGGCAGCGGTGACGTTCACCTGGCGCTGACCTTGCCCGCGGGCACCGCGCACGACGCGTGGGGTCCGGGTGGCGTCAACCAGGGTGCGCGTTTCATGCAGTCGGCCGCCAACAGCGACTTCGAGATGACCGTCAAGTGGAACGCGGAACCGACGGCCGACTACCACGACCAGGGCATCATCGTCGAGGAGGACGGCTCGAACTGGTTGCGGTTCGACGTCTACCACACGGGGTCACAGCTCAAGGCGTTCATCGGTGCGAGGATCGGCGGTTCGAACACGACGATCCTCAACGCGACGGTCACGCCGGGGACCGCCAGCTACGCGCGACTCACGCGGTCGGGCAACCTCTACACGTTCGACCTCTCGAACGACGGCGCTACCTGGTCGCCCGCTGGCAGCACGACGCAGGCCTTGATCGTCGGGCAGGTCGGTGTGTACGCCGGCAACCCGGTCGTCGGATCGGCGTTCACCTCGGAAGTCGACTACGTGTTCGAAGCGGACACGGCGATCGACCCGGAGGACGCGAGTCCTTGTGCCGAGTCGTTCTGCGCTCCGAGCATCGGCGCGCCGGTCGTGTCCGGAACGCCTTCGTTCGGGTCGTCGTTCTCGATCAGCACGTTCCCGTTCGTCGATCCGCCGTGCAGCGGCAGCAACGTGCTGCTGTTCGGGCAGTGTGCTTCGACGCCGATCGTCGTGCCGCCCGAGTTGACGTGCGGGACGTGCCCGCTCGCGATCGGCGAGGTATGGGGGACTTCTTCGATGATCGGTATCGGCCCGGGCGATCTGCCGGTCGGATTCACGTTCTGCGTGCAATCCGGATGCATCGCGATGCCGGCGATGGACCCTGCCTGCATCAACCTGTCGGCTGCGGTCGAGATCACCATCGCGCCGTGAACGCGAGAGGCCCGGGCACGACCGACGTGCCCGGGCCCTGCTCGATGCGCGCCCGGTCGACTACATGTCGATCACCGTCGGCGTGCTCAGCATGATCGTGCCGAGTGCGTTGCCGCCGACCGCCTGCACCGTGAAGTGCACGTTCGCGATCGGGTTGAGGTTCGGCAGGTAGAGTCCTGCGCACGACCCGTTGACCCACGTCGGCGGGAATCCGATCGTGGTCGCGCTGATGTAGGCGAA
>JAGQQZ010000405.1 GCA_020425915.1 Planctomycetota bacterium
CCCCTCGTCTTGCCTTCGATCCCGAGCGTTCGCGAGCCAAGCCAAGAGCACACCCCATCGATTCGAATCAGCCACGCACACGCGTACGCCTCACGACGGATCCCGGCTAGCATGCCACTCGTGATCGCGCGCGAAGACGCTCGGCAGCTCCGGCTGTCCTACCTCGGCCTGACCTTGCTCGGGTTGGCGTTCCACGTGCCGCGGTTGTTCCGGCCGCTGGGCGACCTCGACGGATGTGCGGGGCCCTACTTCGGGGTGTTCTTCCGCAACTACGAGGCGTTCGGCTTCGGCGAGCTGCGCGGCATGGCGTTGTGGCGACAGCTCGTTCCGGTGCCGCAGGCCGGCGAACCGTACCTGCACCATCCGCCGGGGACCTGGTGGACGATGTACGCACTCGGTGGCGCGGAGTGGTCGATGCGTCTGCCGACGATCGTCGCGGCGATCGTCGCCGCCTGCCTACTGTGTCGCCTGCTCGCACGACCGCTCGGCCACTGGGCGGCGCGGTTCGCCGGCGCCTCGCTGCTGGCGACCCCGGTGATGGCGGTCTACTGCCAGCTCAGCTACGAACCGATCGCGATCGCGTTCGGACTCGGACTCGTCTACGCGACGATTCGTGTCCGCGACGCGATCGACCGCGGCACCCGCGTTCGATGGATGCTCGCGCAGGGCGCGCTCGCGTTCGTCGGCACGTGGATGGACTGGTCGTTCGGCATGTTCTGCTTCGGCCTCGCGGCGTTCGCGTGTTCGAAGTCGATCAGTTCGATGTTCCTGCAGCTCGTGACTCCCGCGATCGCGGCCGGCGTCGCGGTCGTGACCGTCGTCGCCTGGCAGAAGTGGGCGCTCGAATCCCCACTCGTCGTGTTGCCGCCGACCGCGACGGGCAGCATCGACAAGATCGTCGAGGAAACGATCTTGTCGCGCCCCGCCTGGGGCAAGTACCTCGCCGCGATCGAGCACTGGATGCGCCACACCGTCGGCCTGCCGATGCTCGTCACCGCGATCGTCGGGATCGTGCCGCTGTTCGCGCGCGCCCCCCGAATCGCCACGGCGCTGCTCGTGACCGGCGTCGCCCACTTCGGGATCTTCGCGCAGCACGCGGTGCAGCATCCGCACTTCTTCTGTCTGACGTCGCCGTTCGTCGCGGCGGCCGCGGGCGCCGCGGTCTGCGCGCTCTGGCGTCGCGTCCCGCGCATCAGCGCGTTCCTCGCCTCCGCCGTGTTGATCGCGACCTGGGTCGCGAGCATCGAACTCGACGCGAGCACGAGTTCGACGTTCCATCGCGACATCGGCCGCGTGCTCACCGAAGCCACGATCGTGCGCGACGCCGACGGTCGTCCGACCGGCGAGCGCATCGGCGTGATGACCAACTTCGCGCCGATCTGGCCGTACTACGTGACCGACCCCCACGTCCTCGTCGTCCCCCCGGTCACGAACCTGAGCTGGCTCGAGTCGGTGCACCGCGACGAGCGGTATCGCTACCTCTGGCTGGTCGTCGAGAAGCCGCCGGGAGTCCCGTGGAACGACCCGCTCGATCCCGACGTGCGCGCGTTCCTCGAACGCTTCCCGCGGACGCGCGTCCCCGAACTCGAGTACCACATGAAGGAGTCGGGCTTCGGTTGGGACTGGAACATCCGCGAGGCCTGGCTCGTCGACGTGCCGAAGGCCGAGTAGTCGCGCCGTCCGTCAGAGGTACGAGAACGAGCCGCTGACCGAGCAACCCCCGGGCGTCGTCAGTACGACCGGGACCGTGCTCCCGGCCGCGCCCGGCGGTGTGTCGAACACGACCGACCCTTCGTTCGAGGTGAGGACCGTCGCACTCGCGCCGCCGACCGTGACCGTCGTGGCCAACGCGAAGCCCGTGCCGCTGACGACGACCAGCGTGCCGCCCGCGGCGGGTCCCGAGGTCACCGACTGCGAAGTCATCGTCGGCGTCGGGTTGAGCGTAGCGGTCGCGCTCGCGCCGTTCGGATTCGTGATCACGACCGGCGCATCACACGACAGACCGGCCGGGTACGGGAAGCGCACCCGCCGCCGGGTGATCTGCGACGGCGTCACCGGAGTTCCAGCGACCGTGACGACCGCGGATTGCGAGAAGCCGTCGCCGGCGACGACGATCGTCGTACCGGGAGCGGCACTCGGCGGGGAGATCGACTGGATGTTCGGCGTGCGCGCCGCGCCGATGTCCATCACGACGGCGTTGGTCAACGCGAGCGGTGCGGAACCGCCGGGTCCGTCGGTGATCAGCCCCTGCAGCGCGACCTGACCGAACAACGGCAGGCCCGCGGGGATCTGGATCGACACCGGTGCCGGTCCGGCACCGAACGCGAGCGGCGCGGTCGCCGGGAAGCACAAGGTTCCGAACGGCGTCAGCACGTTGGTCGAACCGTCCGGCACTCCGAGCGTCCCGAACAACAAGTAGTTCGCCGACGCCGTCGACGAAGGCGCCGCGACGTCGATCGAGAACGGCTCCATCGAATCGAGTTCCACCGTGCGGAAGAACCCTCCCGTGTCGCCACCGATCGAGAGGACGTCCTCGAGCGAACCGCCCGCGGCGAGACCGACGGTGCCGCTGTAGCAATCGTCGACGCCGGCACTCGACGTCCACGACCAGGAGAAGATCTTCACCCGCTCGTTGAGGTTGTTCGCCCCCGTCGTCGCCGTGAACCCGACGAACGCGACGCCGCCGGGTAGGTTGAGGCCGCCGACCGACGATCCGCTCAGGAACGTCCCGCCGGCGACGAAGTCGTACGCGATCGTCAGGCGCGGGTTGACGAGATCATCGATGAACACCGAAAGCGTGCCGGGCACGTAGAGGACTCGCATCGTGTGGACCTGGCCATTCGATAGATTCGGCGCCGGCGTCGTCCTCCCGATCGAGAAGTCCTCGTGGGCGCTGTTCGCGCCCGAACCGTTCGTGTGGACGCTCAGCTCGTTCGAACTCGTGTCGTTCTGGAACCCATCCTGGAACGTGTCGATCTCGATCGCCAGGCTGTTGGCGATCGGCGAGTTGGTCGAACCCGGTCCGTAGCCGAGACCCCAGATCGGCCCCGCCAGCGTCGACGCGCCCGTCGCCGCGTCGTGGATGACGAACGCCATCCCCTCCGCCAACACCACGCCCGGCGTGATCGAGAACGTGAACTGCGTGTCGAAGCCGCCGATCACCGGGACCTGGTTGTCGTACCAGACCGAGCCGTTCTGGTTGGCCGTCGTGTTCGTCAGGCGCAACTCGACGCCGTTCGTCCGCACGGCGTTGCCGTTCAGCGTGAGCGTTCCGATCGACGAGAAGTCGGCGAACGCGAACGACTGCGCAGCGAGTTGCGATGCGGCCAAGGCGCCAGCCGCCGCGATCGCAAGGATCGATGGGATCTTCACGTGGAAGCTCCTGGTGGGTGGTTCGCCGGAGCGGTCGTGACGATCGCACCGAGCGGAGGAGGGAACGCGCGCGACGATAGCAGAGCCGGTCGACGACTCACATGTCCGAGGCGCACGAGTGTCGGTCGACCGGATTCGCGATTCGCTCGACGGTGGCGATCGTGGCGACCGACCCGACTACTTGCGCTTGGCCTTCTGCTTGATCGGCTCCAGCCGACGCGGGCGCAGGAACGCCGCGGTCACGGCGATCACGGAACCGAGGATGACGAGCACCCACGCGCCGCGATCGGATTCGACCAGCAGCCGCTCGGGAATCTCGTTCATCCACAACGCCATCTTCGTGGTGTCGTCCTGGAACACGAAGGTGAGCTGGCCGATGCCACGCCAGAGGAAGAACACGCCCTGGACCTCTTCGCGCGAGTGGTGCGCGAGCGCGACCTGCGCGTGCAGCACGAGCCCAGCGCCCAGCAGGATGCCACCGAAGACGATGGCCCACCAGCGCACGATCGCGAGGCCCATGCGGACTATCGTCGATCGGTCGACGCGGCTTGCAACCCCGGATCCTGGGCATCCCGTTCGATCGTGCAGCCAGCACCATCGAACTCGACCTCGAACCTCGGTGCCAGGGCTCGCACCAGGTCCGCCGCCGAGCGGATGTTCGCGGTCTCGATCCGCGCGACCACGGCGCGCGCGCCGTCGACCGTGAAGTTGGACGAGCAGTAGTCGACGTCGCCCGGCAACTCGAGGCGCATCGAGGTGTCGAAGCCCTCGAACTTGCGCCGCTGCGACTCGAAGAACTGTTGCTGGACGGCGGTCGGCGACCTCCGCAGCTCCTCGGCTTTCTGCCGCGCTTCGAGCCACGCGCGATGCCCGCGCGGATAGAACACGACGCGGACGCCGCCCGCGTTGCGGCCCGCCAGGACGAACCACTCCGCTTCGTTGCCGAACAACGTGCTCGCCCGGAGCGTCGCGAAGTTCCCGAACGTCGCGGCGACGTCGACGAGCTGACGCGAACCCTCCTGATAGGCGCGATGCTCGCGCACCACGAGTCCGTGGGATTCGAGTTCCTTCGTGACCTTCGCGGCATCGAACACGAGCAGCGGATCCTCACGACGGCCGCTCGCGTCGAGGGCACGCGACGAGGTGCGCACGGACTCCACGACCCGGCTCGACAGCCCGAGGTGCATCTTCTGTGAACCGGATCCGTCGGCCGCGATCACGACCTCGAGGTCTAGGTCGAGGCACCCGGGCAACACGAGGATGCCCGCGAGAGCCGCGGCCGCACGCAGGTTCTGAGTTCGACCCATACGGGCTGGATCGGCCGATGGCATGGAGGTTCTGAAGGGAACCGGCGTTCGGCTTGCTTCGGTCGATCGCCGCGCCTAACACACAGACGTGCTGACCGACGCGGCGTGGATCCTGGCGGGCTTCGTGACCCTGATGCTCGGGGCGGAACTCATGGTGCGCGGCTCGGTCTGGTTCGCTCTCTCGCTCGGCGTCAGCAAGCTCATGGTCGGGCTGACCCTGGTCGCGTTCGGCACTTCTGCCCCGGAACTCGTCGTCGGCTTGAGCTCGGCGCTCGAAGGCGACTACGGAATCGCGACCGGCACCGTCCTCGGCAGCAACATCGCGAACATCGGCCTGATCATCGGCTGTTCGGCGATGATCTCGCCGATCCTCGTCGCGCCACGCGAGGTCCGCTTCGAGCTCGGGTTCACGACGGTCGCGGCAGTCGCTCCGATCCTGCCGATCGTGCTCGGTTGGGGCGAGATCGATCGGGTGTTCGGCGCGGTCCTCGCCGCCTACATCATCGCCTTCACGCTCCTGCTGATCGTTCGTCACAAGCGCGCGAACGCGAACAGGTTGCCGACCGGACAAGTCGCGGACGACCCCGACGAGGACGAGAAGCTCGAGCGCGGCCCGGCGGCCGTTCTCACCAACCTGGTCTGGGTCGTCCTCGGCCTCGCCGGCCTCACGTACGGCGGCGAGTGGCTCGTCAACGGCGCAGCGGGCATCGCCGAGCACGCCGGGCTGAGTCAGGTCCTCGTCGGGATCCTGATCGTCGGCCCCGGCACGAGCCTGCCGGAGCTCGCGACCTCGATCTCGGCAGCGCGCAAGGGCCACTCCGAGCTCGCGCTCGGCAACGTGCTCGGCAGCAACCTGTTCAACATCGGGATGGTGCTCGGCACGACGGCGCTCGTGCGTCCGCTGCCGATCCTGTGGGAAGAGCACGGTGTGGCCGCGCTGACCGGACTCGGGTTCACACTGCTGTTGCTCGTGTCGATGCGGACACGGATCGGCGTGAGCCGCACCGAAGGTGCGTTGATGCTCTTGGCGTTCGTGGGCTACCTCGTGTACGAGGTGCTGACTCGCGGGACTGCATAGCTCGGCGCGGCGCGGGTTCGTGTCGGATTCGTGTGGGTGGCTCGGTCTGCTCGTGTGCTTGGCTCGCGAGCGCTCGGATCAAAGGCAAGACGTGGGGGCTCCCCCCGTTTGCCCCGTCACCTTCGCGTCGGTCGCCCTGCGGGCGAGCGACCGACG
>JAGQQZ010000033.1 GCA_020425915.1 Planctomycetota bacterium
GGCCGGATCGCGGTAGAGCTGCCAGATCCGGTCGAAAGCCGCGCGGTGCACGACCGCGCCGAGGGGAGCGAGATCGGTCAGGTCGGCCATGGGGTCGGTCTGGCATCGCGCTCCGCCCACCGTCAATCGCAACGAACTCTCGGCCGGGACCGTTGCCCGACGATTCGTCTCGCGCATGAATCCAGCGCGATGCAGTTGCGTGACGATGTCGACGAACTCCTCGGGTGCGACGAGCAGGTCGACGACCAAGTCGTCCGACGGCGGGAGAGGATCGATCGACTCCCCGCGCAGCCGGATGTGGTTCTTCGGATCCTTCCAGGTCAGCACGCCCGCACGCGCGGTGTCGGACGTGACTTCGAGGTGCTGGCGCGCACCGACGTAACCCTCGACCTTGCCGACCGTGTCCCACCACGAGCGCCACTTCCGATTGTCGAGTTGGAAGTCTTCGCCGGTCAGGCGAACCAAGCGGTTGCGAGCGAGATCCTGGATCAGGGAGACGTGCTGGACGAACTCACTCGGCGCAACGACTGACACGAGCGCGTCAACCACCGCGTGATCGTGGAACGTCGCGCCGTTCGTGTCCGGAGAACGCCAAGCCATGCCGCTGAGCGCGATCGCGACTGCCGAACGCATGAACGGGTCCGGCATGTCGAGTTCGGCGAGCAGATGTGGACGCATCACGTCCTCGAACAGCTCGCGGCCGAGGCGCTCCTCGATGCTCGCGAGCGCGAACGCCGCGAAGCCGAACTCTTGCCCTTTGGCCGGCCGACGCAGGATCTCGGTGAGCGGCGCGACCACCGGCTCGCCGACCTCGATCAGACTACGACAAGCTTCCACGGCGAAGCGCGAGTCGTCGCGCAACGCGGTCAGGAGGACATCCGTTGCCCGATCGGTCGGGACCGAGCCGAGCAGACGCAAAGCCCGCACCCGCACGTCCGCCCGCCCTTGTCCAGCGAGCGTGATCAGCCGCTGGGAGTCCTCGGGCTGAACGCGTCGTTCGAGCTCGTCGGCCGCGAGGCGCCGCACGATCTCACGCGAGGCGGTCATGCAGTCGAACAGCATGTCGCGCGCGGAGTCCCGTGCAATCGTCGCCATCGTGGAGACCGCGATCCCGGTCGCCTTGCCGAACGAGCGAGTGTGCAACAGGAACTTGATCTCGCCAGCTTCCTCGACGCCGCCGTACGTCGCGAGGATCCGCATCACGCCGTGCATCACGTCGTCGTCCGCGCTGCGCGCGAGCTTGATCGCGCGCGCCGCAGCGTCCTCGAATTCGCCCCCGATCCGACGCAGCAGGTCCTCCTCGCTCACTTCGGAGAGGAACCGACTGCGCCGCAACTCGAGTGCGCGTTCGTGGAACCGGCGCTGCTCGCCGTCGCGGACCGCCGGCTTCTGCGGAGCCTGTTCGGCACCGCGCGTCGGCGGAAGGACAATGCGACCATCGCGGCCGCCGACGGGGCCTTGCGGCGCCAGTGCGAGAATCGTCGTGGCTACCCAGAGCATCGGGCGCGGATCATACGGTCCGATCGGACGATCGGGGGCCGGGTCGGGTGGAAACTCGCGAATCGACGTTCAAGCGGTAGACTCCCGCGCCGAGCTGCTCCCGATGACGACGTCGACCCAGAGAATCCGGATCTTCGGCCTGCCCGGCGAGGCCGTCGTCGCCGCGCTGATCGTCGTCGTCACGGCGATCGCCTACTGGTCGGTGCGGCAGCACGCGTTCATCGCCTGGGACGACAACGTCTACGTCTACGAGAACAAGCACGTCCTCGGCGGCCTGACCGGCGACTCGATCGGGTGGGCGTTGACGTCGGGCCACGCCGCCAACTGGCACCCCCTGACGTGGATCTCCCACATGATCGACGTCGAGATCCATGGCCCGACGCCCGAACAGGTCGCCCAGGGGTTCGACCTCTGGCCCGCGGCCATCGCCGGCGGGCACCACCTGACCGGACTGCTGTTCCACCTGGCGAACTCGGCCCTCGTCGTGATCGTGATGACGCGCCTCACTGGCAATCTGATCGCGAGCTCGGTCGTGGCCGCGCTCTGGGCGCTGCACCCGACCCACGTCGAGTCGGTCGCCTGGGTCGCGGAACGGAAGGACGTGCTCAGCACGTTCTTCTGGCTGCTGACGATGCTCGCGTACGCGCGGTGGGTCGAACGCCCGACGAAGGGCCGGTACGTCGTGACCACGGTCGCGCTCGTGCTCGGCCTGATGTCGAAGCCGATGCTCGTCACGTTGCCGTTCGTCCTGATCCTGCTCGACTACTGGCCACTCCGACGCATGGAGATCACGGTTCCGAGCCTGCGCGCCCGGATCGTCGAGAAGCTGCCCTGGTTCGGTCTGTCGTTCGCGTCCAGCCTCGTGACCTTCGTCGTGCAGCAGGCGGGCGGCGCGGTGCGAACGCTCGACACGATTCCGATCTCCGAGCGACTCGCGAACACCGTCGTCGCCTACGTCAACTACCTGGGCGTCACGATCTGGCCGCAGGATCTCGCGATGTTCTATCCGAGCCACGAGGGCGGTCCGCCATGGTGGCGCGTATTCGGCTCGACGATTCTGTTCGTCGGCGCCTGCATCTGGATCTGGCGCCGACGCGAGTCGTGTCGCTCGTTGTTCGTCGGCTGGCTCTGGTTCGTCGGCACGCTCGTACCGGTGATCGGCATCGTGCAGGTCGGCGGTCAGTCGATGGCGGATCGCTACACGTACGTGCCCCATCTCGGGTTGTTCACCGCGCTGGTGTTCGGCATCGTGAAGCTGACACGCCTGTCGCCTCGAACCCTCGCGATCGGCGGAGCCGTCGTGTCCCTGGCATTCGGAGCCCTGACGTACCGACAGGTCCAGTACTGGCAGAACAGCTACACGCTGTTCGAGTACACGCTCTCGGTCACCGAGGACAACGCGCCGATCCACTACAATCTCGGCACCACGTTCGCGAACGACGGTGACCGCGCGAACGCGCGTCTCCACCTGCTCGCGGCGCTGCGGATCAAGCCCGACGACCTGAAGGCGCGCATCAACCTCGGCCACCTCGACCTGCTCGACGAGGATCTCGACGCCGCCGAACGCGAGTACCGCTTCGCGCTGAAACTCGACCGCCGCAGCGTCGGGGCGAACTACGGACTCGGACAGGTCATGATCGGACGGCGCCAGGCGCCCGAAGCGATCGAGTTCCTGAAGGTCGCGGTCGCGGAGGATCCCGAGCACGTCGACGCGCAGTTCAAGCTCGGTGCGATGCTGGCGCAGCAACGCCAGATCACCGAAGCGCGCGAACATCTCCGCGAGGCGATTCGCCTGAACGGCGGGCACCACCAGGAGGCGGAACTCGTACTGCAGCGCCTCGCGACGCAGAAGCGATGAACGCATGACCGATTCAGCCCCCGCGACCCAGTCCGACCCCGGCGCACCGACCGGGCGCGCATTGCGCGCCCTGATCCTCGTGCTCGGGATCGTGATCCCGCAGTTCGTGCTCTACGGCCCCTCATTGCTCGGCTCGAAGGTGCTGCTCCCGCTCGACTTGCTGACGCGCCCCGGAACCTACGCGACACCGGCCGATGGTCACGAGGTCCGGATCCAGAACCCCGTGCTGTCGGACCAGGTGCTCGCGATCGAGCTGCGCCGGCAGTTCGCAACCAGCGAGGTCCGCGCCGGTCGGCTGCCGCTTTGGAACCCGCACAACTACTGCGGCGCACCATTCCTGGCGGCCAACAACACCGAGGTGCTGTCGCCGTATCGACTGCTCGACTACATCGCGCCGGGTCCGACGACGATCGCCTGGAACGTCATGCTCCGCGCACTGGTCGCCGGGATCGGGACGTTCTGGTTCCTACGCCGCGCCGTCGGACTCGGTTTCTGGGGCGCGGCGCTCGGAGCGTGGGTCTATCCGCTGTCCGGCTTCCAGGTGATCTGGACCGGATTCCCGCCCAGCCACGCAGCGTCTTGGTTGCCGTGGTTGCTGCTCGCCGTCGACCGCGTCGTCGGTCGGCCGTTCGGCCTCGGCACCGCGGGACTCGCGATCGCGACCACGCTGACGCTGGTCAGCGGACACGCCGCCACCGGCGCCCAGGCCCTCGTCGTGGCCGGCGTCTGGTTCCTGTTCCGCGTGTTCTCGACGCACGGCAAGGCGGCGTTCCAGAGCAAGCTCGGTCGTGGGGTGTTGCTCGCGGGCGCACTCGGATTCGGCCTCGGCGGCATGCTCTCCGCGCCACAGTCCTTGCCGACGGCCGCCTACCTCGCAACGAGCGACCGCGTCCAGTCGCGCAGTGAGGGCGGGGTCGAGACCAAGGCACAAGGGCTCGCTGCGCTCCCGCAGGTCGTGCTCCCGTACTGCTACGGACACACGTACGACGGGTGCGCGTACCTCGGCGGAGGCAACCGTCTGGAACACGCGGCTACGGGCTACGCCGGTCTGCTGATCGCGCTGGCGCTCGCCCCGCTCGCATGGGCGCTCACCTCCCGTCGACGAACGAGTTCGTTCTTCGCGGCGTTGCTCGGGTTCGCGCTGGTCCCGACGCTGGGCATCCCGATCCTCGAACTCGTCTTCGACTTGCCGCCGCTCAATCTGCTGCGGAACAACCGACTCGTGTTCGCCGCGGGCTTCGCGATCCTGACCCTCGGCGCGACCGGCTTCGATGCCCTGCTCCGCGGCGTCCTGCGCGAGAAGCGGAGCTGGTTCGCGATCCCGGCGATCACCCTCGCCGCGCTCGCGCTCTGGAGCCTGGGCCGAGCCGGAGCTCCGGGGCTACCGGACGGCGTTTCGCGGGCGGCCGCGGACCGCCTGTCGACGACGTTCGCGATCGGCGGTGTCTGGTGCCTGCTGGGTCTCGCGTTCTGGGCCACGCTCTGGCTGCGGCCACGGCTCGCGTCTCGCGCCGGGCTGGCGATCGCTGCGCTCGCGCTGTTCGAACTGATCACGAACTCGTGGGGCGTCAAGCCGCAGACCGACCCGGCGCTGTACTACCCGCGGATCGACGTGCTCGAGGAGATCGCCGCCGCCGACCCCGGTCGCACGATCGGCTTCCACTGCCTGCCGGCCAACGTGCTGCAGACGCACGGGCTCTACGACGTCCGCGGCTACGACGGCGCCGATCCTGCCCACCTCGTTCGGATCGTCGAGGCGTCGCAGGACACGCGGTTCGGCAAGAGCCCCGACTACGCCAAGACGCAGTACTACGTGCCGGCGCGCAAGGGGATCGCCGAACTGCTCGGCATTCGATACGTCGTCTATCCCGGCAAGCCCAAGGCCGGCATCGACGCCCGCTTCCGTGGCCGGGAGTACTTCGTCGTCGAGCGTGCCGGCGCCCCACGCCCCTTCGTGCCGGCGCGCGTCGCGCGCACCGACGACCTCGAGCAACAGTTCGACGGAATCACGCAGAAGGGATTCGACCCCCGCAAGGTCGCGTTCGTCGCCGGCGTGGAAACGCGTGACGCGTGTCGCGGCACCGCCACGATCGTCCGCGAGCTGCCATGCGAGATCGACATCGACGTCGACATGCAAACCGCGGGCGTCGTGGTGTTGCAGGACCTCTGGTACGAAGGGTGGAGGGCGACGCTCGACGGCGAACCCGTCGCCGTGCAACGCGCCGACTACGCCTTCCGCGCGGTCGCGGTCCCCGCCGGAAAGTCGCGCCTGGAGTTCCGATATGAGCCGTCCAGCCTGCGCAACGGATTGATCGCGGCGGCGATCGCGCTCCTCGGGCTCGCCGCCTGGACGCTGCTCGCTCGACGCGTCGCCCGCTGAGCCGGCGTCAGTCCTCGATCAACGCTTCGACCGCCGGACTGATCTCGTCCCAGCAGCTCAGGTCGCGACCCAGCAGCGCGGCGAGTTCGTGGTTCGGTCGGCGCAACTTGTCTCGCAGGTACTCGATCGACGCGCGCTTCACGCCGAGGTCGACGAGCGGGCTCTCGTTGTAGCGACGATCGAAGTCGCCCGGGTCGAAACCGGAATCGACGCCGAGGAAGCCATAGATCGCGCCACACGTCTCGGTCGGGTTCTCGCGCAGGTCGTCGTAGAGGAAGACCCCGAGTTGCTCTCGTGGCAACTCGTCGAAGAACTGCCGCAGATGGCGCGCGTACAGGCTCCGCCACGAATAGGCGAAGGGGTGCACGGAGATGTTCGCGAACTCGATCTCGCGCACCCGACGTTCCTCGTCGGTCAGCGCCTCGTCGAGCCCGCCGTGCTCGAGCCCGTTGCGGCGCGAGAACGCGAAGTTCGAGATCGCACGCTCGACCGGGTTGCGCAGGATCACGAGGACACGAAGGTCGGGGAACAGCCGACGGATGCGCACCGCCGTGCCCGGCGTCTCCATGTAGCTCGTCGACTTCTCGCCGATCGCCTTCGCGTCGCCGGTATCCGAGAACCAGGTGTTCAGGTACCAGTCGACGTCTCGGCCCGGCCGAGGATCCGCCATGAAGAACTTGGGCTCCGGCCGCGGCGGCTTCGCCATGTAGATCTCGGGGTGCGCATCGAGCAGGTGGTACAACCAGGTCGTGCCGCAGCGTTGACCTCCCGCGACGA
>JAGQQZ010000406.1 GCA_020425915.1 Planctomycetota bacterium
CGGGATCTTGCCGAGGATCGGGACTTCGGCGCGACGCTCGACGTTCATCGACCGGCGCAGGCCACCGATCAGCAGCGAGCCGCCGTCCGGCACCGTCGCGGTGGTCGCGAACGAGTGGACGGTGAGCTGCGGGAGCTGCAGGGTCACCGGCTGGGTGGTGCCCGACAGCGAGGTCGAGAACGTCGGGATCGGACGCTCGAGTTCCGCCACGGTCGGGTTCATGTCGAGCGTGATGTCGCGACGATCGTGGTTGATCGTCGGCTTCACGTCGAGGACCACGCCGTCCTGGATCACGTCGACCTTCGGGTCGGCGATGAACGCCGCCTGCGCGACTTCCACGTCGAAGTCACGGATGTACGACGTCTGGTTGATGACCGCGACGTAGCCGCGCTCGTTGTTCTGGATCGTGACCGTCTGGGCGTTCATCTCCTCGACGTCTTCCTGCTTCTCGACGGCGCGGATCAGCGCCTGGAGCTGCAGGTCGTCGAGGTAGACGATCGCGGCCGTGATCCCGCCGTTCGGCGTCAGCGCGTTGCCGAGCGGGTTCTGGAACGCGTTCTCGGTCAGGCCGCGATAGTCGCCGTCCTGGCCGTCGTTGAAGAAAGCGCCGGATGCCGGGTTGGCCGCCGGGTCACTCGTGCCGGCGTTGTTGAAGCCTTGCGACGCGTTGTCGTCGAGGCCGTTCGTGACGTCGTCGAGCGTGGCGACCGTGCCCTTGGCTCCTGATCCACCGAGGCCGCGGAAGTCGACGCCGACCTGTTGCAGGAAGTTGCGCGTCACGGTCAGGAACTTCGTGTCGATCTTGACGACCGTGGTCGCGAACTCGCGCAGGTCGTCGAGCGTGCCGCGCACGGCTTCCTGCATCTCCGCGTTCGCGACGACGAGCAGGTAGCCCGTCTCGGTCTGGTCGATCGTGCCGCCGCCTTCCGCGTCCCAGTAGGTCGGGTTGGTCGCGTCCTTGATCGCCTGGACGAGCGGATCCATCTCGATGAAGAACGTCGGGTCTTCGCCGACGCCGCCGGTGCGCGGGACCTCGAAGCTGTCGTCCGCGGTCGGGATGTTGAGGATCTGCGGCGGGAGGAACGTCGTGCGCGGGTAGACGAGGTCGCGGACGTCGTGCAGGACCTGCGTGTTCGAACCACCGGCCGCGGCCTTCGTCGTCAGCTCGACGACGCCGTTCGCGACGGTCCAGGCGAGTTGCTCGCTCTTGCCGACCATGTGGTCGAGCAGGTTCTGCACCGTGATCGGCGCGACGATGTCCATGACGACGGCGAGCCCCTCGCTGTCGAGCACCTCACGCGCTTCGGGCGTGATGATGATCGGGATGTTCGTGATCGTCTGGATGCGGGCCTTGACCTCGTCGTAGGTGCCGTCGTCGGCGGTGAACGAGATCCCCTCGAGCGTCTCGGAGCCGATCTTCTGGCGCAGGGCGACATCGTCGGCGTCCTGCTCGACGACCGTCCCGGAGCCGCGCTTGCGCGCCTTCGCGCGCGCGGCGATCTCAGGATCGACGGTCAGCAGGTCCGTCTGGGTGATGCGAACCTCGAGATCCGCCTCGAGCTTCTTGCGCACCGCGATCGCCATGTCGCGGTAGTAACGATCCTGGCGACTCTCTCGCATCGCCTTGATCGAAGCCTCGTGGAGTTCGCGCGCGATCTGGCTGTTCGGATCGATCGTCATCGCCTGGAAGGCGAGGTCTTGCGCGAGGCTGAACTTCTGGCGTTCGAATGCTCGCGTCGCCTGGCTCAGCATCTCGTTGCGACGCTGGGTCCGACGGGCGAGTTCGCGCTCGGCCAGTTCGCGCTTCTTGGCCTCGATCTCTTCCATGACCGCTTCGCTCTCGCGGACCACCGCGTCGTCGCGTTCGGCGGTCACGGCTGCCGTCATGGAGTGCAGGCGATCCTCGAGATCACCCCAGTCGATGTCCGCACCGATCTCGATGTTCATCTCCGCGCGGCGGAGGATGTCGAGGGCGCGGTCATAGTCCTGCTGATCGCGAGCGGCCATCGCCTCGTCCAGCAGGGCCGACAACTCGGAGCGTCGGCGCGCCTGGTGGATGCGGTACAGCGATTCCTGGTTCGCGGCGAACTCGTCGCTCGGCGCGGGCAGGCCGAGCTCGTCGTGGACCGCGCGGAGCAGGCCGCGCACGCGCTCGTTGTTCTCGTCCAGCGACTGCGCGTTGAGCAGTTCGAGGCGGGCGTTCTCGAGTTGCCCGTTGCGGCGCATGCGCTCCGCGTTCTCGATCATGTTCTCGACGAGGAGTCGGGTCCGCGCCGCATGGATCGGGTCCTGCGGGTCTTGCTGGGAGAGGTCGGCGGCGCCGGTTTCGGCGTCGATCGGTTCCGCGTCGGTCGGACGGTTCGACTCGGGCACCGAGCACGCCGCGAAGGTGAGGGCCGTGAGAGAAGCGGCCGCCAGACGATGAAGGATCAGCGTCATCTTGTTCGTGCGAGGGGGAGGGACGGACGATGGGAGCCGCGGTAGGGGAACGCGCTCCCGGGAGTCAGGCGAAGAAAACTAGCCGTGCGAAACACGGCGTGCCAGCCCCAAATCGCGGATTCGTCGATTCGATCCGGGCGATGCCATCGGCCGATCCGCTTGTCTGCGAAGCACTTGTGTCCGTGCTCGCGCAGCCCGATCGAGGGGTCCACGAAAACGGCCCGCGACCGACGAGAGGTCGGATCGCGGGCCGTCGCGGCCGGGTCGTGGGCGGGCGTCAGCGCTTGCCGAGGCCGCCGCCGAAGTTGATCTCTTCGAATCCGGAGTTGGTCACGACGTCGACCAGCGTGGCAACGTCGTAGTACGTCGCGCCCTTCGCGGGTTCGATGACGACCGACATGACCTTCGTCTGGCCCGGGTTCTCCTTGTCGGGAACGCGGCGGC
>JAGQQZ010000407.1 GCA_020425915.1 Planctomycetota bacterium
CGCGCGCGTTCGCGTCGCGCCGACGAACTCGGTGCGTTCGATCGAACCGACGGGCTGCGCGGCGAGTCGGAGGAACTCGTCGGCGCCGACCGTGTAATGGCGATCGCGCGCACAGGCCGAGAGCAGCACCGCGACGAACGCCAAGCCAGGAATCCACGAAGCGATCCTCACCGCATCGAGAATACTCCGCCGGACGTCGTCGATGGGCGGCACGTCCCCTATCGTGCGCCGCCATGAGGAAGCCGCACCGTGTCGCGTTCTCGACCCTGCTCCTCGCGGCCTGCGCGGGCGGCCCGCGTGAACCACTGCCCGAGCTATCGATCCCGTGGTTCCGACCGGGTGATCCGGTCATCGAATCGACCGGCTTCGTTCGGCATACGCAGCTCACGAGCGTCGAGGATTCCGGGACCACGTTCATCCTCATGGCGTGGGCGGTCGGCGAGGCGTTGACCTTCGGTGCGATGACGAAGGGGGAACCGTTCCGCGGTGAAGTCGAGTGGACGATCGGGGATGCCCGCTTCGAGATGCCCTACGCCGGGCCGGGAGCCGTCCCGATCAAGACCAATCAGGCGTCGGCCGGCGAACTCGTCGGGCGCGCCGCGGGGTTCCGCAACTTCGACTGGGTGAACTTCGACCCGCCGCCGAGCGTGCTCGCGACGGAAGGCGAGACGGAAGTTCGGCTCGAGTTTCGTGCGGACGACCGACGCGTGACGCTCGGACCATTTCGAGCGCGGATCGCGCGCCCGCAGTGATGATTGGGTACTCGCATCGACCGCCGGTGACCGTCGAGTTGGCGTCGCCGCGTTCGCCGACGGGCGACTACTCGTTCAGTGCCTCGTACAGCCAGGCGCGCGCGAAGGTCCATTCGCGACGCGCCGTGCGTTCGGAAATGCCCAGCACATCCGCGGCCCTGACCTCGGTCAGGCCGGCGAAGAACCGAAGGCGAACCAACGCGGCGGTTCGCGGACTACGGACCTCGAGGCGCTCGATCGCGGCATCGATCGCGGCCATCTGATCAACGTCGATCGATTCGGCGACGTCGACCAGATCGAGAGACAGTCTCCGGAGATCCCCGCCACGCTTCTGGCGTCCCCGACGGCGTGCGTGCTCGATCAGGATACGACGCATCGATTCGGCGGCCGCAGCGAAGAAGCGGGCCGGGTTCTCGCGGGCTTCCGAGACCTGGTCGCGAAGGCGCAGCCACGCTTCGCTGACCAGAGCCGTCGCCTGCAGCGTGTGCTCCGCGCGCTCTCCCAGCATGTGGTGCCTGGCCATGCCCTTGAGTTCGGCGTAGACGCGCGAGAACAGAGCGTCATCCGCAGACGACGGGCTCTCGGAATCGAATCGCGCGCGGTCGTCCATGCTAGCGGTTCCTCTCCGCTGCGAGTTTCAAGCGCCACCGCTCTGCTTCCTCCGGCTTGCCCCAGGTCCCGTACAACTCGACGATCCGTTCGAGGGCTTGGATCTTGCGACCCCGGCGGAGCGCCTCGGCGGGCGGGTCCATGTTCTCGTAGCCTTCGAGCAACAGCGGCTCGGCCTCGGCGTATCTACCCTCACCGAGGAGCACCTCACCGAGCAGGCTCATCGCGTTGTAGCGAAGCCACGAGTCGGGCTGCTTCTCGGTGCGGATTGCGAGGCACTCGCGCAGGACCGGCTCGGCCTCGGCGTACTTGCCCTGTTCGAGCAGAACGCTGCCGAGCCCCGCAAGTGCGCTGTCGAGACTCATGAGCTGCTTCTCGGTGCGGATTGCGAGGCACTCGCGCAGGACCGGCTCAGCCTCGGCGTACTTGCCCTGTTCGAGCAGAACGCTGCCGAGCCTCGCAAGTGCGATGTCGAGACTCGTGACCGACGCCGCGCGACCCGCACGGACTTGGGCCAGCAACTGCCGATAGTGCGGTTCGGCTTCCGGGTACTTCCCGTGTGCCGCGAGGCAGCCGCCCAGCTGTGCGACGGTCCGGATGACCTCGGCGTGGTCATCTCCGAACCACCGTCGTAACCCGGCGACCGCCTCTCGATACTCGGCTTCGGAGGCTTCGTAGTCGCCTCGATGAAAGAGGTTCCACGCCAGTTCGCGGTGACTGAACGCGACACCCGGGCTGTCATCCCCCCAGAGTCGGCGTTTCATCGCAAGGCTCTCGCGCGACGCCGCCTCCGCCTCGGGCAGTCTCCCCTGCCGGAAGTACAGCCCCGACCGGTTGTCGAGGTTGATCGCGTTCTCCGCGGAGTCGACCGTCGCGGGAGCCCACGTGGCGGCTGCCCCACCGAGGAGTTCATCCGCTTCCGCCATCCGGCCCTGCTTGCCGAGCATCCGAGCGATGTCCGTGCGCACCGCCACGGAGCGCGGGTGCCGATCGCCGATCAAGTCGAGCTCCCTGCGGAAGACGGACTCTGCCTCCATCCACTTCTCCTGGCCAACGAGGCAGTGTCCGAGGTTGTGGAGGTGTACGACGATATCGGGGTTTCGGTCACCGACGATGCTCTCCCGAATCTCCAAGGCTTCGCGAAACAACGGCTCGGCCTGCTCGAAATCGCCTCGCGCCATCACACTCTTCGCCAGGTTGTCGAGCCCGATCGCGATGCTCGTGTGCTGGTCGCCGCCGAGGAGTTCACGGCGCATACGGAGGGCCTGGCGCTGCATCTCGACCGCCTCCGTACTCTTGCCCTGGCTCATGAGGACTTGGCCGAGGTTCGAGAGGTCAACCGCGATGCTCGTGTGCTGGTCGCCATGAATCGCGCGGTGCAAGTCGAGTGCTTCGCGGTACATGGCTTCCGCCTCCGACCACTTCCGCTGCTCGGCGAGGCAACCGGCAAGATTGGTCAGGCTGTTCGCCACGTCGGGATGGGCGTCGCCGAGCAGTTTGCGGTTCATCCGGAGAGCTTCGCGAGCCAATGGTTCGGCTTCCGCGACTTTCCCTCGTCGCTGGAGGACCCAGGCGAGGCCGTGGAGGCTCGATGCAACCATCAGATGCTCGTGGCCGAACAGACCTTCACTCGTCTCGAGCGCCTGGCGCATCGTCGACTCTGCCTCCTCGAGCTTGCCGCGCTTCTCGAGGATCGCTCCCAGCGCGACGCGGTCGGATACCGCGGCCGTGTTGTCGTCGCCGAACAGCCTGCAGTGCAGATCGAGGGCTTCACGACTCGTCGCCTCCGCCTCCTCGAGCTTGCCCTCGCGCATGAGGACCTCCGACAGGTTCCTGAGGGTCTCTGCCACCCCCGACTGCCCGTCGTCCCCACGTGTGCGACAGATCGTGAGCGCCTCGCGAAGCATCGACTCGGCGTCACCGAGCCTGCCCTGACGCCCGACGATGCCGGCCAGGGTGACGAGGCTCCCGGCGATCGCCGGGTGCTCGGCGTCGAGGACCTGCCGGCGCTTCGCGAGCGCGATCTCGGCGTGCGAAGCGGCCTTCTCGTACGACCCTAGACCCAGATAGGCCTTGGCCATGATCGCGCGTAGCGAGGCCTCGACCTCCGGCTCCTTCGCGAGTTTGTCGCCCAGCCCGTCGGAGAACTCGTCGAGCAACTCACGCACCGTGTAGTCGCGGCCCCGGTTCCTGCTCGGGTTCGCGGATTCCAACATCTCCTGGACGAGCGCGGTCACGGCTTCGGCGCGATTGGCCTGCATCTCGGCTTCCTGTCGCTCGGCCTCCGCGCGCTCACGCGCCGACCGCGCCGCGTCGCGCTCGCCGATCGCGTCATCTTCCGCCTTGAGCGCCCGAACGCGCTGTGCGTCGGCCTCGAACCAGCCCCAGGTCGCGGCGGCGAGGCCGGCGATCAAGGCCATCGCGACCATCGAGCCTGCCGACACGGCGACCCGGTGACGCCGCACGTACTTGCGCAATCGATACACGACACCGGGCGGGCTCGCGAGCACCGGCTCGTCCTGCAGATGTCGGCCGATGTCGGCGGCGAAGTCGTTCGCCGTCGCGTATCGGCGACTGCGGTCCTTCTCGAGTGCCTTCATCACGATCCAGTCGAGGTCGCCGCGCATCGACCGACCCAGCGAACCGGGCGTCGTGTGCCGGTGGGCAGCCATCGCCACGAGCTGGCCGCCGAGCGTGCTGACCCTCGTGGACGGCTTGTCCGGCGTGTCCTCGCGAATGACCCGCAGCATCTCCTGGTAGCCCTTCTCGAGCAGGGAGCGCGACTCGAACGGCTTGGTGCCGGTGAGCAACTCGTAGAGCACGACACCGATCGAATAGACGTCCGCCCGAGTGTCGACGTCGAGTCCCGAGAGCTCCGCTTGCTCCGGCGCCATGTAGTCCGGGGTGCCGACCATCTGGCGGAACTCGGTGAACATCGTCCGCTGTGTCAGCTCGGCCGATGTCGCCTTGGCGACGCCGAAGTCGATCACCTTGGGCACGGGCACGCCATCGTGCAACGTGACCAGGATATTGCTCGGCTTGACGTCACGGTGAATCACCCCCTTCTGGTGCGCGTGCTGCACCGCGTAGCAGACCTGCTGGATCAGCTCGAGCCGTTGCGGCAACGCGAGCTCGGCCTGATCGCAGTAGTCCGTGATCGGCACACCATTGATCAGCTCCATGACGAAGTACGGTCGCCCACCAGGCGTGATCCCCCCGTCGAACACCTTGGCGATGTTGGGGTGGTCCATCAGAGCCAAGGCCTGCCGCTCGGCCTCGAACCTCGCGACGACCTGGCGCGTGTCCATGCCGAGTTTGATCACCTTCAAGGCGACCCTGCGGCGTACCGGATCCTGCTGCTCGGCCATCCACACCGTGCCGAACCCTCCCTCACCGATCTGCTGCAGCAGCTTGTAGCGACCGACGACCCCTCCGCGTCGCTCACTGCTGCCGACAGATGGCGGTTCCACGTCGACGAGGAACTCCCCCGCGGCGTCCAGTGAGGCAAGCAGCTCCGAGACCCGCGCGCGCAACCCCTCGTCCTCGCCACACGCATCGTCGAGGAACGAGTCGCGCTCGGCGGGGCTGCGTTCGAGAGCCTGTTCGAAGAGCTGCCGCGCGATATCGAAGTCTGCGGTCATGTGGAATCACGGATTGGGCGATCTCAGCGCCCGTTGGAGAGAGCGAGGCAGTCGCCGTCACGCCAGGCGCGTGCGCGACTCGGGAAGACCGCGCCGACCGACCGGGTCACGGACTCGTGTTCGTGCGCCGCAACGTGCACCGACCGGTCACCAATCTAGGAAGAATCCAGGCATCCAGGGCCGGCATTCGGGATTCCGCGACTCTCCTCGAGATTCGTGGCCGGTCCACGACCTGGCAGAGCGCATACCGACCCGTTCGCGGGCGTCGGGCCCGCGGGCTGCGATCCATGAGTCGAACACGAGCCAGGAGCTCCAACCATGCACGTTCCCCCAGCGACGTCTTTCGCCCTCCGGATCCCTCCGCGTGGGAGCCTGTGCGCCACACTGGTCATCGCGGTCCTCGCCGCGTCGGCTGCTGCGCAACGACAGTTCGATGAACTCCACGGGCTGCCGACCGGGGGTGGGCGACCGGTATTCGGTGATGTCGATGGCGATGGTGATCTCGATCTGGTCTGCGCCAGACCAGGTCAGAGTGCCCTCTACCTCAACGATGGCGCTGGCAACTTCACCGACGTCACCGCCAGCCGCATGCCCATCGCGAATCTGGAATCCCACTCGGTGGTCCTCGGCGACGTCGACGGCGACTCCGACCTCGACATGGTGCTCGGAAACCGCGGTCAGCAGAATCGGCTCTACGTCAACGACGGCACCGGCACGTTCTCCGACGTGACCACTTCGCGCATGCCGATCGACAGCGACCCGACGGCAGCTGTGGCCCTGGGTGACGTCGACGGTGACGGGGATCTCGATCTGGTCTGCGGCAACGACGCCGTCCTCGGCCTCACCTCCTACGGCTGGGGCTCCGTCGGTCAACCGAATCGGCTGTACCTCAACGACGGCACCGGAAGTTTCGCTGCGACGAGTTCCCGGCTACCGGTCGACAGCGATCCCACATGGGCCGTCGCGCTCGGTGACGTCGACGGGGACGGAGACCTCGATCTCGTGTGCGCCAACGGACTCTCGTGGCTCGAATTCTGCGGCGGCGGGGGCTTCGGCGGTGGGATCGACGGGGGCCCCTATGGGTGCTCCATGCTGTACTACGGCACGCAGAACCGTCTCTATCGGAACGACGGCTCGGGCACGTTCCACGACGCGACCGCTGACCGGCTGCCCGCCGCTACGGAGGCAACCGGCGCGGTTGCGCTGGGTGACGTCGACGGCGATGGCGACCTGGACCTCGTCGTCGGGAACAGTGGCCTCCCGTGGGCCGACCCGCAGAACCGCCTCTTGCTCAACGACGGGTCAGGTACGTTCGCGGACGCGACGGCGGCCATGCTGCCCGTCGACGCGGACGACACCGGTTCCGTGGCGTTCGCCGACTTCGACGGTGACGGCGACCTCGACATCGTGCTCGGGAACGATCCGGCGTCGGCGATGCCGGCCCGGCTCTACTCGAACGACGGCGCCGGTGTCTATTCCGACGTGAGCGCCGTGCGCATGCCGCCCGGTGGAGGAAACTCCGTCGCGCTGGGTGACGTCGACCTCGACGGCGACTGCGACCTCGTGTTCGGGTCCGGGCAGGTTCGGCTGTTCACGAACCTGCTGCGCCAGTTGGAGGCTCGGACGCCGCCAACGATTGGCCAGCCCTACACCCTCGACGTTCATTCCCACTTCGGACCGTCGGTCGGATTCGAAGTCGCGTATCCGATCCTGTCGACCCGTCGCGTATCCATCTCGTTGCCGCCGTTCGGTCATCTCGGCGTCGACCCGATGCTCGCACTACCACCAGTCGCAATTCCACAATCCGACGGAATCGCGACCGTCACCTGGAATGTGCCCGACCTGCCTCGAGCGATCGGCATGTCGATTCACGCGCAAGCGCTCGTGATCTCGTTCCCGTTCGAAGCA
>JAGQQZ010000408.1 GCA_020425915.1 Planctomycetota bacterium
AGCGGAGCGCGTCGCGGAAGCTGGCCTCGTTGCCGAAGGCGATCCGCTCGGACTCGTCCAGCCCGAACAGGATCTCGATCTCGCGGAGCTGGGCGGACTGGAATCCGCTGGCCGGGAAGAGCTTGTCGCGGAAGCGCAGGTAGTCCTGCGTCCGCATCGTCTCCATGAGCCGGAAGTGTTGTGTCGCGAGGTCGAACAGCGTCGCGACGCGACGCAACGCCGTGCATGTCGCCGCGAGCGAGGTCTCCGGCACGAACTCGAGCCGGAACAGGTTCCGCGCGGTCTCGAGTTCACGGAGGATCAGCTTCATCCACAGCTCGTCGATCTGGTGGATGACGATGAAGCGAACCTCGTCGTCGCCGAGCTGGGATTCGTCGTGCTCGACGCCCCCCTGCAGCGAGAGCAGCGTCTCGACGTTGATGTAGTCCCAGTAGCTCGTCGCGATGCGGGGGGGAGGAGTCGAGGCCATCGGCGTGGCTACCTGGGACCGGTGAGGATGTTGGGGCTGTACTCGAACTCGTCCTGCCCGCCGAACGTGATGTTCTGCTCGCTCCGCGTGAAGTCGAGCATGATCATCAGCGGGTTGCCCTGGGTGCGGCCCGCGCGCAGCGTGTACTCGCCGGGCGGCACGCGACGGGCGAACTGGTACTCGCCGTGCTCGTTGGTGATCGCCTCGGCGTTGAAGCGCTCGAACAGCGCGGCCTGCCCGTTCTGACTGCCGGGGGCGATCGCCGTCGCCGCGTTGCCGATCGAGACCTTGACGCCGGCGGTGGGCTTGCCGTCGACCATGACGGTGCCGAACACCCGAGTTCCGCGCTCGAGTCGCATGGCGGGGACGTCCGC
Source organism: Planctomycetota bacterium (assembly GCA_020425915.1). Lineage (GTDB taxonomy): Bacteria > Planctomycetota > UBA1135 > UBA1135 > UBA2386 > JAGQQZ01. Next base: position 844 of record JAGQQZ010000408.1, read on the forward strand.
GGTCTGCTCGTCGACCACCGTGACGTCGCGCACGAACTTGTCGAACGCGTCGGGGTGCGAGAACTTCAGCTGGTAGGTGCCGGCGGCGAGCGTGTCGAGACGGTACTGGCCGTTCTGGTTGGTCTGCACCGAGAGCTTCGTGATCTCCGTCGGCATCATCTGCTGGAGACCGGCGAAGATCGGGATCTCGACGTAGTTGTTCTGCATCGTCGAGACCGTCACCCCGGCCATCGGCTTGCCGTCCGGGCCCATGACGGTGCCGGTCAGTCGCCCGCCGGTGTGCATCTGCACGGTGACGAGATCACTCGGTTCGTTCGAGCCGACCTTGAACCGGTCGCTGCGCGTCTTCGCGTAGCCCTGGGCCTCGATCAGCACCGCGTACTCGCCCGGGTTGATACCACTGATCTCGAACGCGTGGTCGGCGTCGAGGTCGCGCGCGGTGACCGTGCGTCCGGGTACGTCGTAGGCCGGTCCGAACTGTCCCTTGCCACCCGGTTGCGGGAACCAACGCATGACGCTGTAGGAGAAGCGATTGATCGCACGGCCGCCGGAGCCGCGCACGGTCACGCGGATGCCGCCCTGCTTCTCCATGACGATCTGCTCGTCGTCGGTACCGGCGTCGACCGGCTGGACCGTCGCGCGCATGAAACCGGGTGCCGTCGCGTTGATCTGGAACGGAGCGTCGACGAGGCCCTCGGCCGTGAACTTGCCGTCACGCCCGGCCCTCAGGTCGACGCGCAGCGGGGTCTTCGTGCTGAGGCAGACGACCGACAGCTCGGCGCCAGGGATCGGCGTGCCCTTCTCGTCGACGACGATCCCGGAGATCGAGAGGCCTGCCGTGAGTTCGATGTTGTACTCGGTGTGACCTTCGAGGTTCACGCGCGCCTCGTGGTCGTTGAACGTCGCGTAGCCTTCGGCCGTCGCGGACGTCAGCAGCGTTCCGGGTGCGAGGTTCTCGATCCGGTAGTAGCCGGACTCGTCGGTGGTCGCCGTCGATCCGTCCTCGCGGCTCGGCGGCGGCGCCACTCCCGAGTTCATGGGGTTCTTCGCGGAAACCGTCGCCGCCTCGATCGAGCGTCCGGTCTTGGAGTCCGTGACGCGGCCGTAGAGCACGGCACCGGGCTCGACGACCTGGTCGCCGAAGTCGTGCCAGATCTGCGACTCGATCTTCGCGACCTCGAGTCGCTTGTCGATCGTGGTGTCGCTCATCAGCCACAGTTCGAGCGCCTCCGAGCTCGGCGACGGGATGCCGATCTCGAACACTCCGTCGTCACCCGTCACCGCGCTGCCGATCGGCGGATTGCCGAGCCCCTGGCGCTGTTGGACGATGATGCCGAAGAACCCGCCGGCGATCGCCTTGCGCAGTACGACCTCGACGCCCGGCACCGGCGCGCCGTTGGCGGTCACGCAGCGGCCGCGCAGTCCTTGTGGGAGGCTCGTCGTGTCCGAGCCTCCGGCCGTGACCTCGGTCCGCCCGGTCGAGTCGTTTCCGCCGTGCTTCGGTCCGGTGCCGTCAGCGGTGACCGCGTCGGGAGCGGGCTTGTCGGGTGCGTCGCCGGAATCGTCCGGATTGGTGCTCAGCGGTGGCGGGTCGCCTGCGCCGCTGACGAAGTGCATGACGCCGTAGGCCGCACCTCCGATCAAGAGGATGGCCAGAATGGTCTTCAAGGCTGCGTTCATCTGCCGATGGGTCCTGTGGACTGGAACGTGAAATTCAATGTGAACGATTGCTGGCCGGGTTCCAGCACGAACTCGCGTTGGGTGCGACTGACGTCGAGCACTTGCGCCATCGGGTTGCCCGGCAGCTGCCTGGCGGCCCGTGCGCTGTAGCGACCGGCGGGAAGTCTGCGGCCGAGCGCATAGTCGCCGTTGGCGTCGGTGATCCCCTCGGCGCTGACCGGTTGCCTCGATGGGTCGGTCGGGTCGGGCACCGAGGCGACGGAGACCTTGACGTGCGCGTGGCGGGCACCGTCGATCACGACCGTGCCGACGATCTCCGCGCCGCGCTCCAGGGTCTCCGGCTCGAGCTCGACGCGCTCGCCGTCCGCGAGCGCGATGTCCTGCCGCCGCCACGGTGCGTGTTCCGGATGCTCGATCTTGATCTGGTAGACGCCGGCGGCGAGCTGCGGCAGCGAGAAGTCGCCGCGTGAGTCGGTCCGGGTCGTCGTCGTGGTGACGCGGGCGGGCGCGGTCGTCCCGAGCAAGTTCGCGAGCGGGTTGTCGGTGGCGTCGTTCGGCAGGGTCGAGACGGACGCGCCTTCGAGGGGGCGGCCGTTCGAATCGAACACTCGACCCGTGATCGTGCCGCCTTCGGTCATGACCACGTCCACCAGCGGTGGTGGAGCGCCGAGTTCGCACCGGAACGGCTCGGAGAAGGTCTTCGCGAACCCGTTCGCGACGACCTCGACCACGTATGCGCCGGGGTCGATCCCGGCGATCGTGAACACGCCGCGGTCGAGGTCCTCCTTGCGGACGCGTTGGGCGGGGATCATCGCGACGCTGCCGAGTTGCTCGTGTCCCTCGACGAATCGCAGCACCGAGGCGCGATAGGCGTCGACGGACGCGCCCCCGGGGCGCATCACGCGCAACTTCGCCTCGCATTGCTCCTCGACCGTGATCTGTAGGTCGCCAACGCCGGCGCTGACCGGTGCACGGGTCACCGGGACGAAGCCGCGTGCTTGCACGCGCACGGTGTACGGCCCGTCGACGAGCCCGAGCACCTCGAAGATCCCTCGACTGTCGGTGTAGGCCTCCGACCAGAGCGCCGGGGAGTGGCTGACCGTCACGGCACGGACCTTGGCACGCGAGATCGGGTGGCCCAGGGCATCGACGACCTGGCCGCCGATCGACTTGCCTTGCGGCAGTTCGAAGTCGAACTCGTGGCGCTGGTTGCCGTCGATGATGACGTTCGGCCGCTCGACCTTGGCGAAGCCGGGTGCCATCGCCGAGAGCGTCGTCGTTCCGCGACTCGCGTTCTCGATCCGGTAGTGCCCGTTCGCATCGGCCTTGGTCATGATTCCGAGCTCGCGTCCGGGCGGCGGCGACAGCGTCGACACGCCGCCGAGCACGCGTGCCCGCACGATCGCGTCGGCGACCGGGATGTTGGGCGTGCCAGCCATCGTGACCCGTCCCTCGATGACGATGCCGTAGGGCATCGTGACGTCGCCCACGTCGAACCACTCCGCGGGTTCGACCTGGATCTCGGCCACGATCGCGTCGGCGAATCGGTCGTGGATCGCGCGGACCTCGTACTTCTTCTCTCCGATCGACTTGCGCAGACCCAGTTCGAACTCGCCATCCTCGTCGGTCGAGGCGACGGTGACCGGCGGCAGGAGGAAGTCGTCGCGCGCGAGCGCCATGCGTTCGAACAGAGAGCCCTGTCCGATGCCCTCCATCAGGTAGACCGTGGCGTCCTCGATCGGCGTGCCGTCCGCCGCGACGACGCGTCCACGCACGCCCTGACCCGCCGACCTGCCGGGGTTGACGCCGACGTCGACCCGGTCGGGTACGGTTCCTCGTTCGGGATCCGACGCCAGCTCGCCGCTCGCCGGCTCGATCGGGCGATCGCCGTCGGCCGCGTCGGCAGGCCGTTCGATCGTCGGTGCCGGCGCCGCAGCACCGCTGCGCCAGAGCTGGATCCCGGCCGCCGCGACGAGCACGGCGATGATCAGGGCGAGGACGATCCTGCGGTTCATCGGTCGGTCGGGACGAGGTAGGACGAGTTCGGGTCGAACCGAACCGCCAAGGTCTCATGGGATCGACCGGTCACACGTGTCAGCTCCAGCCCGATCGCGCGCTGTGCGGCGGCTCGGGGTGCGATCTCGCAGGTCGTGCTCGACCAGGACGCGTCGCCTTCGTCCGCGACCAATCCGATTCCGTCGACCGGCTCCTCGATCTCGAAATCGAATCGACCCGAGACGTCGGTCGAGGCGTCGAAGGCTCGGCGCGCTCGGCGCTCGAAGCGGGCGATCGGGTCGTGGGAACGTTCGGCAGACATGATGGAGATTCGTGCGCCCGCGAGCGGCCTCCCGGCAGGATCCAGGAGTTGGCCGCGGATCCGATGGATCGGTCGCAGCGCGAGGTCGACTGTGCCGCAGGGAACTTCGAGATCGATCGTGCGGCCGAGTCTCGGGGCCTCCGACGTCGCGCGAAGACGGTATCTTCCGGGCGGAATTCCCGGAATCACGAAAGCCCCGTTGCCATCGCAGGAAGCCGTGCGCACGAACGAACCTGCGGACCCCGCGAGTTCGATCCGTGGCGAGGCGGGAGCGCCTGGAGGCGGTCGCACGATGCCCCTCACCTCGACCGGAGGCGGCATCTGGATGACGATCGGAACGGGGCTCGGCAGCGTCACGTCCGTCCGAGCGACGGATCCGTGGGCGGTCGTGTCGACCAGGATCGTATGGCGTCCGGCGGCGAGGCGGGTGAGGCGGAACGATCCGCCGTCCCGGGTCTCGGTCGCGATCTCGACTCCGCGTCGCGCCGAGACCGCGCGGACCGCCGCCGACGCGAGCGGTACGCCGTCCGCGCCGAGCACTTCGCCGCGCAGCACGTGCCCGGTCTCGAGTCGGAAGGGGATCACCGCGACTCCGGCGTGTGCCACGTGGGCGAGATCGGTCGCATAGCCATCGGCGTCGATCCGGAGCGCGTACCGACCGTCCTGCATCCCCTCGACGATTGCGACGCCGCGCGCGTCGGACGTGGCCGTGCGAACTCGACGCGCGGCGAGCGCTGCGGGCAGCTTCGCGTCCATCGCCTCGGGCTGCGCCGTGACCCGGGCGCCGGCGATCGGCTCGCCGCTCGCGTCGTCACGAACGGTCACCGTGATGCCGCTGCCGGAGTCGAGCACCACGTCGCGGAGCGGGACGTCGTCGCCGTTCCGACACGCGGGTCGGGACGCCGCGATCGTGACCGGGAACCGCGGATGCTCGAGGACGAAGACGTGGGGGCGTGGGTCGGCGGCCACCAGAAACTCGAATCGGCCGCCGGAGTCGGTTCGCGTCGTCGAGGATGCCACGTCCGCCGATTCGAGGGCGAACGCCTCGAGTTCGGGGGCACATGCCACCGTGCAGCCGCTCACCGGATTGTCGAAGGGATCGAGGACGCGCCCGTGGACCAGGGCGAAACCGTCCGGGACGACCCGCGGCGATGCCGATTCGCCGGTCGTCCGCTGGATGTGGTTCGGCGTCGCCTCGCGCAGCGCCAGGTACGCGCCCGCCGTCGCACCGATCAGCACGGTTCCGATCAGGAACAGCGTTCGGGACGCCATCTCAGTCCGTCGGCGACCTCCGTTCGCCAGCGACGCGCTCGAGTAGTTCGAGGAGTTCGGATCGACAGGTTCCGCATCCGGTGCCGGCGCGGGTCCGTTCGGCGATCTCGTCGAGGTCGGTCGCGCCCGCTCGGATCACGCGCAGCAGCGTGGCTTCCCGGACGTGCATGCAGTAGCAGATCGTCGGCCCGTCCTCGTCGCCGTTCTCGGTCGCGGATTCCGTCGTTCGACTGGGCATCTCGGATTCCAGATTCCGCGGGGCGAAAGACCCTGCGGATCCTGGGTTGAATCGGATCCGATATGGATATCGTATGGCGCGCGAGCCCGCCTCCGGAAAGACCGAGAAAGCCCGTTGAACGACCTGGAAATCGCCCGTTCCGTCACGTTGCCGCCGCTGTCCGAAGCCGCCCGCATCCTCGGCTTCGAGGACAAGGACCTCGACCCGTACGGCCGTACGATGGCGAAGGTCCGGCTCGACATCCTCGACCGCGAGGAGTCGCGTCCGCGCGCCAAGTACATCGTCGTCACCGCGATCACGCCCACGCCGCTCGGCGAAGGCAAGACCGTTCACACGGTCGGCATGTCGATGGCGCTGAACCGGATCGGCAAGCGAACCTGCTGCGTGATCCGTCAGCCGTCGATGGGGCCCGTGTTCGGGATCAAGGGCGGTGCCGCGGGTGGTGGCTACAGTCAGGTCGTACCGCCCGAGGACTTCAACCTGCACCTCACCGGTGACTTCCATGCGGTGACGGCCGCGAACAACCTGCTCGCCGCGTTCACCGATACTTCGCTGCTGCTGGACAATCCTCTTCGTCTGGATCCGAAGTCGATCAGTTGGCGTCGCGTCGTCGACATGAACGACCGAGCGCTGCGCGAGATCGAGGTCGGTCTCGGCGGAGACAAGAACGGCGTCCCGCGGCGTACCGGTTTCGACATCACCGCAGCGAGCGAGGTCATGGCGGTCCTCGGCCTCTCGACGAGTCGAAAGGACCTGCGGGAGCGTCTCGGACGGATCGTGGTCGGCTACGACGTCGACGGTGGGCCGGTCACAGCCGAACAACTGCACGCCGCCGGATCGATGGCCGCGCTCCTGAAGGAGGCCGTCAAGCCGACGCTGATGCAGACGCTCGAGGGCACGCCGGCGCTGATCCACACGGGTCCGTTCGCCAACATCGCGCACGGCAACTCCTCGATCCTCGCCGACTACGTCGCGCTCCGCAGCGCCGAGTTCGTCGTGACCGAAGCGGGCTTCGGAGCCGACATGGGCGCGGAGAAGTTCTTCAACATCAAGTGCCGGACGTCGGGGCTCGTTCCCGACGCCGCATTGCTCGTCGCGACGACGCGTGCGCTCAAGGTGCACTCGGGACGGTTCCAGATCGTCGCCGGCAAGCCGCTGCCCGAGGGGCTCGTCACCGAGGACCTCGACTCGATCCGCGCAGGGGCCGGGAACCTCGAGAAGCAGATCGAGAACGTCCTGCTGCACGGCGTCCCGGTCGTCGTCGCGATCAACCGATTCCCGACCGACACGCAGGCCGAGCTCGACCTGGTGCGGGACATCGCACTCGAGGCCGGCGCGTCGGCCGCGCACGTCAGCACGCTGTTCGCCGACGGCGGGGCGGGTGGCGAGGCACTGGCGGAAGCACTCGTCGCGGCCGCGGAGGCACCGTCGAAGTTCGAGTTCCTCTACCGCACGGAGGATCGACTCACCGACAAGATCGAGACGCTCGCGACCAAGGTCTACGGTGCCAGCGGCGTCCACTACTCCGAACAGGCGTGCGCGAAGCTCGCGAAGTTCGAGGAGCTCGGCTACGGCAAGTTCCCGATCTGCATGGCGAAGACGCAGTACTCGTTGTCCCACGACCCCAAGCTCAAGGGCCGGCCCGAGGGCTTCGAGTTCCCGATCGAGGACGTCCGGGTCTCGGTCGGTGCGGGCTTCGTCTACCCGCTCGCCGGCGCGATCATGACGATGCCAGGCCTCGGGCGGACTCCCAACGGCATCAACATCGATCTCGATGAGCGCGGTGAGATCGTCGGTTTGATGTAGCGAACGCCGGGATTGCGCTTGGCCGTACCGCGCCGTGCCCTTATGCGCATCGCGTGGATCGGGTAGAAACATGGGGCTCCACCTCGTTCTGCACCCGATGTTCCACAAGCTCTTGCCCACCGTCGCGCTCGCCGCGTCGTTGCTCGATCCCGCTGCCGCGCAGGTGGTTCCAGGAGCTGGTGGCTTCTCGGTGTTCTTGCCGGGTTCGGGGAACGAGTTGGCGCAGTTCCCGATCCCGACGATCGGCGGGCAGCCGGCGTCGGTGAACGTCCAGTCGTTGCCGAACGATTGGTTCCGTGTCGCGTGTTCGTGGAACCTCGCCGCGCCGGTCGCCCAGGACGAAGTGTCGGTGGAGATCTCGCTGCAGTTCGCACCCGATCGACACTGGATGCCGCACCTGACGCCGATCCAGGGCGTCATCGCCGCGCAGCGCATCTTCCGTTCGCCGGCGATCATCTCGGGCTCGGGCGACAAGTTCTTCGCGGCGATCCCCGACCTCGATCTCGTCGGCCAGGACCCCGAGGAGCCCTGGTTCCTCGACTACGACGCGCAGCTCGGCAAGTGCTGGATCGGGATGTCGAACTACGACACACCCGCGCACGTGATCTTCACGAAGGCGCCGGGCATGGTCCTCGACGCGGGGCCGGTCGAGATCGCGTTCTTCGTCAAGACCTGGGTCGACCCGTCGCGGCCGGGCAACAAGTTCCGCGAGGTGTCGAGGTTCCTCTGGGAGCGATGGGGCCATCCGAACTTCGCAGCCGGCAAGCCGCACACCAACGCGATGCACGAGTACGTGGACACGGCGTACGACTGGGCGTTCCGGCGCTGGGAGCGTCAGGTGTGGCTCGAGGGTGGCGACGTCGGTGCGGCGCGGCTGATCACCGACTACTCGGAGTCCCCGACCGCGGGGATCCCGCCGCTCACCGACCGGCCCGACACGATCTGGAACCAGGCGTGGTACTGCTCGTTGCGCAGCGCGTCGGGGATGTTCCGATACGCGAAGGACACGGGCGACGCGGATCTGTTCGAGCGCGCCCTGCAGACCAAGCGGCTCGCACTCGCAGCCCCGAACGACGACGGCATCTTCCCGTCGGTACTGTTCGTGGGTGGCGTGCCGGCCGTCGACAACCAGTTCGATCTCGCTCAGTCTCGTTGGACGAACTCCGATCGTTCGCCGTTGGAACTCGGAATCACGCCGGATTGGTACCACGTCGTCGACGCCAGCAACACGGCGCTGTGGATGCTCCGTTGGTACAACGAACTCGAGGGCGACAAGGCGTTGGCGGGATACGTGCGCCGCTACGTGAAGTGG
>JAGQQZ010000409.1 GCA_020425915.1 Planctomycetota bacterium
CGCTCGCCCGCAGGGCGACCGACGCGAAGGTGACGGGGCAAACGGGGGGAGCCCCCACGTCTTGCCTTTGATCCCGAGCGCTCGCGAGCCAAGCGCGCACGTACGCACGCACGCCCACCCACCAACGATCGAGGCTATCGCCCGTCGTCCACGATCTCGAACGTCGCTTCGAGAGCGTCACGGATCGCCTTCATCTCCGCCGCACTGCCGGTCGACGGGTCGACGATCTCCGTCAGCAGCAGAACCGCTGGGCGCTTGCCGACGTTCAAGCCGCAGGCGACGACGTTCTGGTCGAAGCCGGAGACACGGACCTTGGAGGCCAGCGCCGCGTGGCTCTTGCCGCCGAGCGAGATCTTGGTCTCGCGGGGCTCTGAGCCGGCGCCGACCGAGTCCAGCATTTCCGTCAGCACCGTCCGAGCGAGCTCGATCGGCTCCGCGTCGAGATCGAAGATCTGGAACATGATCGCGCAGTCCGAACCGTCGAGCGTCCACATCTCGACGGCCTGTTGCGAATCGTGCTCGAACGCCATGTCGCGCGGGAACTCGAACGAGACGCCCCCGGCAGAGAAGCGGCGCATCGCGCCGACGCGGATCTTGGCATCGACCTCGCGCGTCCCGACCTTCACCTTGGCGGACTCACCGTCCACGATGCGGTAGGTCTGTCCGCCGAGTTCGAGCTCGACGACGAGCGGCGGGCCGTCCGGTGCGGAGATTGCCGGCGTGATGAACAGGGATCCTGCGAGGGCCGAGCAGACGCAGGCCAACGTCGTGACGTATCGATGCATGTTCGGTCTCTCCTTCGTCGTCAGTGGCTCGTCCGCTCGAACGTCTCGTGCGCGGATCGGAGCACCTGCATGGCGGCCGCGGCATCGGCGAAGCCGTTCGCCACGATCTCGCCCGGGCCCTTGTAGCTCGTGAACCAACCCTCGAGCTGTTCCGTCACGCCCGGGAACCGAGCACGCAGATCGTCGAGATCGCGCACGGTCGCGAACGGCGTGTGGTCACGCACGGCGACGAGCTTGTCGTCCGTCTCGCCACCGTCGAGCAGGCGCAGCACGGCGACCAGCCGAACCGGGATCACCGTGCCGCGTGGCAGCGGTTCGCCGAGCACGATGACGTCGAGTGGGTCTCCGTCGCCGCCTTCCTCGGCGGCGAGCAGCGTGCGGGGGATCATCCCGTAGTTGCCGGGATAGCCGAGGAACTGCACGACACGCGGTTTGCCGTTCTTGATCTCCCAGCGCAGCGATCCGTCGGACTTGTCGACCTCCCACTTCGCGTTCGTCCCGGTCGGGATCTCGATGACCGCGTTGACGCGACCGTCGGGGAGCGTGGCTTCGTAGCCCGTGACGTAGTGGCTCGGTCCGCGGATCGTCAGCGCGTCGAGCTGCACGGCACCCGCCGCGATCGAGCCGATGGCGGCGGGCGTCGACGGGACACTGCTGGCCGGTGGAGGCGGCGAGCAGGCGAACAGAACGGGAAGCGCGAGGGACCAGGCGAGTCGCATGGGCCGGTAGGCTAGCAGATCGGTGCCCCGGTGGCGCACGGCGCCACGGGAGCGAGTCGCGCGACGTGAGTCGGTCCCGTCCCGTCAGCCGATGACGACCGTGACCCCGTTCGTCAACGCGGCGCCGGGCGGTCCGGCGGGATCGAGGATCGCGGCCTGGAGATTGAAGTGTTCGCCGAGGAACACCGGGTCGGACCAGGTCGGTAGCGAGTAGGTGCCAGTCCCGGCGCCGGCCCCGACACCGGACAGCGGCATCAGCGAAACCACGACCGTCGGGGCGACCAGGAACCGCAGACCGGCGAACGTGAAGTCGATGCGCGTCGAGGGCATGTGGCCGATGAACATCGCCGCCGTCGCGCCGCCGAGCGCGTTCGCGATCTCGAAGCTCGGAGCGGTGCCGAGCATGCCGGACGAGGTGGTGGAGGCCAGCGTTGGTGCGAAGCCACCGGAACCGGCGGTCCCGGTGCCATACGACTCGATCGCTCCAGCGGGGATCGCGACCGTCACCTGGCCCGATTCGATCCAAGTCGCGGCCACGAGTTCGGTCGACGCGTCGACGTCGTGCGCCCCGGGGCCGGAGGAGGTGCCGAAACGGTCCTCGGTCGGATACCAATCCGAGCCGGCGTTGGTCGAGCGATTGAATTTCAGGGGTCCGGTTCCGGCCCAGAGCGCGTATGCGGTGTTGCCGGCGCACGCGAGGTGAACGGCCTGACTCGTCTGAGCGGGACCGATCGACTGCGCGGCCGACCACGACACGCCTCCATCGGTCGAGCTGGACACGTAGATCCTGCCCGAGCCCGTGCGTCGGTCACGCCAGCCCACGTGCAGGTTGCTCGTACCGTCGACGCAGACCTCCGGCTTCTCGCCGAAGACCCCGTTCGGATCCAACCGCGTCGGACTGGTCAGCCAGGTGGCTCCGCCGTCGGTCGAGACGTTCATCCACACGTCGTCCGAGGAGTCCCACACGACACAGACGGTCGAACCGCTCGCTGCGATCGAGATCGGATTGCCATCGCGAGGTCCTGCCGACGCGGGCAGCGTGCTGAGCGTCGACGGTGACGACCAAGTCTGGCCGGCGTCGGTCGATCGGGAGAAGTAGACGTCGTCGATCGTCTGCGACGCATCGCGGAAGCCGTGCCAGGCGCAGAACACCGACGAGCCGCTGCCGGCCAGCCGCGCATCGACCACGTCGATCCCGATCTGTGGCACGACGGCACCTTGGATCGTCGTGCCGTCGTCCGTCGTGTTCCAGACCCGAACCGTCCCGTCGATCGCGCACGACATGTACGAATGGGTCGCGGTGACGAGTACGTCCCGCGCACCGTCGATCTCGACGTACCACCAGATCGGTCCCCAAGTCAGTCCGCCGTCGGTCGACGTCCGCATGCAGATCGTGTTGCCGCCGACGAACTGACTGTTGTAGGTGCCACCCCACATCATGCTGACGCGGTCGTTGAACGTCCGGACCCGAATCGGACCGTCGTGGTGGAACGCTCCACCGACGGAGCCGAGATCCGCCGCCAGGTCGAACCCGAGGCCAGACCAGGTCTCGCCGTGGTCCGAGGAGGTGCCCGCGAACACCTGGTCGCCCCAGAACTGGTCGTGGTGCAGGAAGCCGACGTGCATCCGGGATCCGCTCACTGCGACAGCCGACCCCGTTCCGTCGGTCTGCAAGACGGTCCGTTGCTGGGCGACGCCGAGCGCCGCGAACAGCAGGGGCGCGAACGACGAGGCCACGAGCGAGTGAGCGTTCATGGCGCCATCATACGGCTCTTGGCCCGGGCTCGGGACGGATGCGCCGCGCGCTCTCGATTTCGAAGCTACTCGATCGTCCAGTCACCGACGTCGAGTACGCCAGCGAGCTCGAGCGTGCGGCGCGCGAGCACGACGCCGTCGCGACGGAGCTCGACGACAGTCGTGCCGTCTGCGAGATGCGGGATCCGAAAGCGCCCGTCTGGATCGAGGGCGGCACCGGACTCGAGCGCGAGTTCGGCGCTCGTGACGAGCGTGCGCGCCGGACTCGGCGCGTCGGGTACCGTGGGGTAGGCGATGACGCGGAGTGCCTCGGTCGACGTGTCGCTGGCGAGGACGACGCGGCCTCGGATCGACGATGTCGGCCAGTGCAGCTCGAGACCGCGGCCGCTGAACCCGTCGATGTCGATCGCCGGCAGCAGCGCGCTCGGCGTGTCCCGGTCGCGATCATCGGCCGGGACGAGCGCGACGAGGTAACGGCCGCGGCGCATGCCGCCCGCGTCGAAGTTGCCGTGGCCGCGCGGTTCGGCCGCGACCCAGCCGCCGCTGCCACTCAGTGGGACGAACACCGGCACGAGCGGCGTGTCGAACGGCGCGACGACGACCCCCGAGACCGGGAACGTGTCGAGTCCGTCGACGACGATGCGTTCGTCGA
>JAGQQZ010000034.1 GCA_020425915.1 Planctomycetota bacterium
CACGATGCGGCGGAACTTCGACGGGCACGCGCTCGGTGCCTACCTGAAGACGAACTCGCTCGGCTTCCGCGGTCCGGAATGGGCGCCGCGCAAGCCCGACGGTTCGTTGCGCGTCGCGCTCGTCGGGGATTCGCACGCATTCGGTTTCGGTGTCGAGTTCGACGAGGGTGTCGGCCAGCGTCTCGCGGCCGAACTGACCGCGCGGACGGACCGGCCGTGCGAAGTCCTGAACGTCTCCCTGCCGGGCTTCAACACCCACCAGGAACTCGCGGCACTCCGCGGCTACGCGTTGCCGCGCGCCCCCGACCTGGTCGTCGTGTTGATCTGCGAGAACGACCACGACCCCCAGCAATGGTGCGACGAGGAGGGGTGGTTGCACCTGCCGAATTCGAACGCGCCGGGCGGCAGCGTGCGCGCGGCCACGCATCGGCTCGTCACCGAGAAGAGCTTGCTCAGGCACAGTCGGTTGGCGATGTATCTGAAGTTGATGTGGCGCCGCGCGACGCTCGGCCGCGAGATGCGCGAGCGCGCCGAGCCGGCGCAGAACTGGATGCAGCCGGTATCGGACGCCGAAGTCGTCCCGCGCCTCGCCGAAACCGTGTTCGCGCCGCTCGTCGCGATGGTCGAGGCGTGTCGCGAGCGCGGTGTCCCGATCGTCGTCGTCAGCCTCGCGGGGTTCCCCGACTACCGTCGGATGATGCGCGCCGTGCACGAACGGCTCGACGTGCCGACGCTCGAACTCATGACGCTGTATCCGGACGCTTCGAGTTGGAGCGAGTTGTCCGCCAAGCACGGGCTCGGCTGGGACGACCACTTGGACGCGGCGAGCCACGCCATGTGGGCACGCGCGATCGCCGACCTCGTCGTCGATCGCGGTCTCGTCGGTCGCTGACCGACGTCGAGCCGATGCGAGCGGCGCGACGTCGGCCACGGCGGCGTCAGAGGTCGCCGACCTTGATGTCGATCCCCGGCGACATCGCGAACGGCACGCACTGGTCGATGACGATCGCCTGTGCGTAGAACCGGGTCAGCGTCTGGCAGGCGCTGTCGGGGATGTTGCACGGCAGCACGTAGCCACCAGCGGGCATCGCGAAACCGAACGCGATGATGATCGGTGGACCGACGAGCAGGTTGCCGCCCAGGAACGGGATGAAGATGTTGTCGGTCGACAGGCCCCAGACGAGGGCGCCGTTGGTCGCCATCCCGCTCGGGTTGCTGACCTGGATGTCGATCGACGTGCCGGTCAAGGGTGCGTGGTTCAGGGTCAGCTGCGGGACGCCACCACAGCCAGCGGTGCCCGTGCCGTAGTTGCTCCACATCGCCTCGACGCCACCCAGGCACTCGCAGTCACCGAACACGCCGTAACCGTCCGCGCCGAGCACCGACGGGATCGTGTACTGAGCATCGTTCGTGTTGGTCACGAGGTTGGTCGTGAGCCACACGCCCAGACCGACATCGAGGCTCGTCAGGCTCGCGCCGTGGCCGACTTGCGCTGCGACTCCCGGGTCGGCGACGTCGATCACCGCTCCTTCGTAGCAGAGCTTGCCGATCAGCTGGCCGCTCACCGAGGTGTAGTAGTGCCAGGTGTCGAGGTCGATCGTGCCGCCGTTCTCGACCAGTTCGTTGGTGATCGCCAGGTTGAGCTCGGGACTCCCCATCGGCGGGAAGTTCGGATCGCCGAAGTCGACGCGGCCGCTGAAGTCGATGTGCAGCGAGAAGCGCTTGCACGGATCGGACATGTTCTCGATCGCACCGATCCACGTCGCGGTGCCGTCACCGCGCTCGCAGAACGACGAGCCGTCGAGGATGCGCCAACCGAACGGCTGACCCGGGATGTAGAGGTCGAGCACGCGGTTGCGCGAGTCGTTGACGATGCAGGTCTTCGCTTCGACGCCGACCGACGAGATCTCGTAGCTCGTCTGGCCGCCCATGGCACCGGTGAAGTGCACGCGGAACACGACCGGCTGATCGGTGTTCTGCAGGCCCGGCATCGTCGACAGGTCGACGACGTTGAGTGCGATCGGCAGCAGCGGATCGAAGGTCGCGACCGAGACTTCGTTGACGAACACTTCGGCCCGATTCACGGTCACCGGGGAGGTCTGGCGGTCCTTCCAGCTGCGCCACCAGAATCGGGTGAGGTTGAGCTTCTCACCGGGCGCGGGCGTGACCGTCAGCGTCATGTCACCGTCGTTCAACCACTGCACGTCGAAGCACATCAACGTGTCGTCGGTGCTGGCTTCGTACCAGAAGACGTGCGGGTTCGAGAGCGAGATGTCACTCGCCGAGTTCGGACCGACGTGCGAGCTGACGAGGTCGGTGTTCTCGAAGTCGTAGTAGGCGACGAGCTTCTGGGCGGAGAGCGTCGTCGAGGAGGCGATGGCGAGCGTGCAGAGCGTCGCCACGAGGGTTTCCTTCATTGGAGTGCGGGGGGATGTCTGGGGATCACGAAGAGGGTCCCGAGACCGTGCGACTCAGTTGCTTTTTCCGCGGTGTGTGACGGGCTCGATGCCCGGAGGGGAACCGCAACTTGTAGCGGTTCGATTGCGCTCCGGGGAGCCCCTGTTGTGGTGCGGCGGATGCTCGGCTGTTGGCACTTGTCCACATCTCCACCGCTTGGCGAGAGTTCCGTGGACGGTTTCCCGACCGGGCGATCGGCGGACGGCTCGCGGCCCCGCGCTACACTCCGCCGGATGCGATTTGGCCTCAGGTTCTTCGTTCTCGCATCCCTTCTCGTCGCCGCGCCGGGGGCCAGTCAGGAGCCGTGGACGGTCGAGCGCGTGCTGTCGCTCGAGACCGTGTTCGGACCGCAGCTCGGCGACGACTTCGTCGTGTTCTCGAAGGCCGTGCCGCGTCCGATCGCCGACGGTCCGGGCGGCGCGCGGATCCACGTCGCCGTGATCGACGGACTCGAATCGGCGCTCTCCGGCGCGGCCGAGCCGCGCTGGCTCATCGCGGGTGAGGACTCGGCGTCCGGGGTCGCGGTGCGGCCGGGAAGCCGGACGATCACGTCGCTCGAGACCGTCGAGGGCAAGCGGCTCGTGCACGCGCGCTCGATCGAGGGTGGCGACCCGACGCTGCTCGCGGACACGGTCTCGGTCGGTTCGTACGCGTGGCGGCCCGATGGCAAGGCGTTCGCGTTCACCAGTACCGACGAGATGCCGGACGCACGCAAGGCGGCGCAGGACGCCGGCATCAAGCCGGTCATCGTCGACGAGGATTGGCGTCACCGATCGCTGTGGATCTGGGAGGAAGGAGTCGGCGCGCGGAAGCTCACGGAGGGTACCTCCGTGTTCGAGTTCCACTGGTCGCCAGACGGCACGAAGCTCGCGTGTGCGTGCGCGCCGCGGAACCTCGTCGACGACAGCTACATGTTCAAGCGCTTGCACGTCGTCGACGTGGCGACCGGCGCGCGTGAACTGCTCGTCGACAATCCGGGCAAGCTCGGTGGCTTCGATTGGTCGGCCGACGGCGCGCACATCGCGTACGTCTCCGCGGCGGACCCGAACGACCCGCACGCGGGCATGCTGTACTCGGTCGACGTCGACAGCGGAGAGGTGAATGCGCTGACGCGTGGGCTGCTCGGCATGGTGCAGTCGGTCCGACGCATGGACGACGGCTTCCTGTTGCTCGAGAGCGTCGGTGTTCGGACGCGGCTGCGTCACGTCTCGGTCGAGGGGCTCGATCGCTGGATCTTCGATCCGAAGTCGGCGCGCATCGCGATCGACGACGTCGTCGTCGGTCCGAGCGTGCTCGCGTTCACGGCGGAGTCCCGTCGCCATCCGGCGGAGCTGTTCGTCATGGCAAGCGGTGGGAAGGACTTCCAGCGTGTCACGGACACGAATCCATGGCTCGCCGACGCGACGTTCGGCGAGCAGTCGGTCGTGCGATTCCGAGCGCGGGATCGGCTACCGATCGAGGGTGTCCTGATCAAGCCGATCGGCTACGAGGAAGGGAAGCGGTACCCGCTCGTGATCGTCGTGCACGGCGGTCCCGAGGCGCACAACGTGGACGGCTGGCTGA
>JAGQQZ010000410.1 GCA_020425915.1 Planctomycetota bacterium
AGCGGTGGGATCATGTCTTCTTCGGAAGCCAACGAGTTCCCCGCACGCGCGCTCCTGTCCGGACCCGCCGGCGGCATCGCTGCGTGCTCGAGCCTGGCGACCATGCTCGGCGTCCGTCACGCCGCGACGCTGGACATGGGTGGGACCTCGACCGACGTCGGACTGGTCGGCGCCATGAGCGAGATCGTCGCGACCACGCGCATCGCCGGAATGCCACTCACCACCCCGTCGGTCGACATGCACACGATCGGCTGTGGCGGCGGCAGCATCGCGCACGTCGATGCCGGTGGCGCGCTGCGAGTCGGGCCGGGGAGTGCGGGCGCCGACCCCGGACCCGCCTGCTACGGCAAGGGAGACGAGCCGACGGTGACCGACGCCCACGTCGTCCTCGGCCACATCGGCCCCTCCACCCTGCTCGGTGGCGCGTTCGGGATCGACCCCGATCGTGCTCGGCGCGCGATCGAACGACTGGGTCGCCGGATCGGGCTCGATGCCGAACGTTGTGCGCGTGGGATCCTGGAGATCGCCGAGGTCACGATGGTCCGGGCACTCCTCGTCATGACCGTCGAGCGACGGATCGACCCGGCGACGGTGCCGCTGATCGCGTTCGGCGGAGCCGGTGGGCTGCACGCCGCGGCGCTGGCCCGACGTCTGGGCATGCCGCGCGCCATCGTGCCGGAGCACCCGGGAGCGTTCAGCGCCGTCGGGCTGGTCCTCGCGGGAGAGAGCCATGAGGCGGTTCGAACCGTGCTGCGACCGTTGCACGAGATCGCACCGCGCGAACTGGCCTCGATCGTCCGCGACGCGAGCCGGGCCGCGCGCGACGGATTGGAAGGCCGTTCGCGCAAGTCGGTCGAAACGGCCGTCCTGCTGCGCTACCAGGGCCAGGGCGGCGGGCTCGTGCTCGATGCCGGCCCCGGCCTCGGCGAACGCTTCGCGGCGCTGCACGAGCAACGGTTCGGCTTTCGCGTGGAGAACCGGTCGATCGAGCTGGTTCGGGTCGAGGCTCGGGCGACGACCCCCGCAACCCCGCTGCCTCCCACGTCAGGAGGACCGGGTCGCCGACCCCGCCCGATCCAGGCGCGCCATGGACGGCCGGTGTACGCCAGGCAGTCGTTACCGCTCGGGGTCGCGATCGAAGGTCCCGCGCTGATCGAAGAGCAGACGTCGGTGATCGTGGTCCCCGGCGACTTCACGGCGCGACGATCTCGGGCCGGCGTCGAGCTCGTTTCGCGGTCGTCCTGAACCGAGAATCACCCGTCAGCGACGCAAGATCGGAACCTATGGAAGCGCCGGGTAGCATTGACTACACCGAATCGTGGTCTACACTTCCCCGTGCTCGGTGACCGAATCGGGCACGGAATCGTCTAATCGCACGATCGTGGGCACCCTCGGGCGTCTCGTGAGTGCGGAGAAGAGAACGTATGCCGGGGGTTGTCCGCCAAGGACATAAAAACTTGACTCTCCTTCTTCCCCTTTTTCCCGAAGTTTACCCTCCGGCTCTTTTCTCTCTCGCGCGCTGATACGGCCCGTTCGGGACCGATCACCGCTGCGCGAGTTCCGCCCTCGCCGCTGCCGAGAACTCGTGCGCCAGAGCGTGGTCGGGGTCGATCCGCCGCAGCCGCACCCAATCGTTGAGCGCGAGTTCCAGCGAGCCGTGTCCGTAGTGCACCAGGGCTCGTTGGTGCAGGACGCCGGTCAGGCGATCGCGACACCCACCGGCGGGAAGACGCGGACCCGACTCCGCGAGGTCGAGGGCGGCCTCGAGCAGGCCGTCGTCCAACATCCGCTCGATCTCGGCGCAGCGCGATGCCACGTCCGGGAATTCGTCGAGGTCGACGGTGACCGGGTCCTCGCCGTCTTCCGACATCGGAATCGTCTCTCCAGCCGGAGCGGCGGGCTCGACGAGCGGCGCGGTCTCGACGACCTCGCCTTCCGCCACACTGGCCTCGGTGTCGTCGAGCGCGAACGTCTCGATGCGGAATCGCGTCGCGGCGAGCATGGCGCTGGCCGCCTCGAGTTCGGGCCAGATCTCGAGCGCGCGTTCGAAGTTCCTCGCGGCTTCCTCGTCGCGCCATTCGGCGCGGAGCCGCATGCCACGGTTCAGCAGAGCATGGCTCGACCGAACGCGGCGCTCGATCGCCTGCGCGATCGTCCTCGACTCCGGATAGCGCTCGTCCGCCGGCGGAACACGATCGAGACGCTGGATCGTCCCGAGGAGATCCCCCCTGGCGAGAAGGACTTGGGCCGCGTCGAAGTCGTCGTGCGGAAGCGACTCGCAACCCATCACGAGAACGAGCGCACTGCACAACGCGATCGATCTCGGGGTCAACTCCGCGACTCCTCTTCGGCGTCGTGCTCGTCGCGGAGCACTTCGAACTCGGCCTCGGCACCCGTGGTCAGATCCTCGATCGAGAACTCCTCGACATCGTCGGCCTCGGCGACCAAGTCGTCGGTGATCTTGTACGGCAGGCAGGTCGCCGCGCTGCGACGTGTCGCAGCCAGCACGACCGAACCGGACGTCGGCGCCGGCGTCGGGTTCTTCCGGATCGCCGCCTCGAACAGGTCGAGCAGAGTCGGGTCGAAGTGCTCGCCACGGTCCTCGTGCAACCGATCCAGCGCATCGGGCCAACGCAGTGCCTCGCACTGTTCGTGATCCGAGGTCAGCAGGTCGTACGCGTCCGCGATCGACACGATGCGGGCCAGCAGCGGAATGCGGTCACCGCGCAGGCCGTCGGGGAATCCGCTGCCATCCCACTTCTCGCGGTGGTGCTTGATCGCGGCAGCGATTGCGTCGGTCAGCGGTAGACCCGCCAGGAAGCTCGCGGCGCGCGCCGGCGCGAACCGCAACGACTCGCGTTCGACGTCGGTCATGCTCGGACCCTTGCCGAGCGCCGAAGCCCGCACCGCGGACTTCCCCAGGTCGACCAAGCTGGCGGCGACTCCGAGGTCGTTCCATTCGTCTGCAGGCAGTTCGATCGCCTCGGCGAGCAGCAGGGCGTAGCGCCTTGTGCGCTCACCGTGACCCGTGATCGCGAGCCCACGCTGCTCGAGCGAGCGCACGAGTCGACGCGCGAGCTCGAGTCCGGCCTCGCGCGCGCGGCGGCGCTCCTCGTCGATCGCAGCGTGGACTTCGCGCGCCGCCGACGAGAGGTCGCCGAGGACGGCACCCCGACCCCCCAGTTCGAACGCTCCGGAGTCGGTGCCGATCGCCCGTACGCTCTCGATCGTGCGGCCGAGCTGCAGCACCCAGTGGTGCACGATCCACCACGCGAGCACGACCAGGGACAGGCTGCCGAGCAGCGAGACGCCGAGGATGTCCCACGCGAATCCGGGCGCTGCGACTTCGGGCCGGTAGCGCAACCGGACCTCACCGACGAATCCGGAATTGGCGAGCGCGGGATAGACGATCTCGTTCGTGCCGTCATCGAGCTGCCGGTCGAGCGGCCCGTCGGAACTCTCGATCGGCAACATCTGACCGCCGAGCGACAG
>JAGQQZ010000035.1 GCA_020425915.1 Planctomycetota bacterium
ATCGCGTTCGGCGAGACGATCCCGGCCGTGGACGGCAACGTGGAACGCGTCGCGTCCCGCCACGCCGGCATCCGCGAAGACGTCAAGCGAAGCCCGACCCGACGTCGCATTCGAGCGTGGGCGATCGAACGCATCGCGCCCGGCCGCGCGGGCGACTTCAACCAGGCTCTCATGGAACTCGGTGCGACGATCTGCACGCCGCGCCAGCCGGCGTGCAAGGCCTGCCCGATCGCGGCAGACTGCCTCGCGCTCGCCGAACGGCTGACCCACGTGCTCCCCGTCCTCCCCGCCAAACGACCGACGGTCCCGGTCACGGCACGGATGGCACTCGTGCATCACGACGACACTCGGGTCGTCGCGATGCGGCTACCGGCCGATGGACCGAACGCCGGACAGCTCGAGCTCCCCGGCGCCGGTGTCCTCGTCGACTGCCCGACGCCAGGCGACCTGGAAGCCGCGCTGCTCGAGACCACCGGTCTCCGGACGGACGTGGGGCCGGAACTCGCGACGGCCCGGCACTCGATCACCCACCATCGAATCACGCTCGTCCTCCACGAGGTCCGCGCCCGTCGCCGGCTACCGAAAGCCCTGGTCGTGGCGGATCCCGCGGATCCGGACCTGCCGTGGTCCACCGCGTCGCGGAAAGTCCTGCGGAAGATCGGTCGTTGCTGACGCCGACTCGGCGACCAGATATCGTCCGGGGCCGCAAATCCACGGAGCTGCCATGCAACTGATGAACGACAAGGTCGCCGTCGTGTTCGGCGTCGCGAACAAGCGCTCGATCGCCTGGGGAATCACGAAGGCGCTCGCCGACGCAGGCGCCACCATCGCCCTCAACTACCAGAACGATCGGATGGGCGACGCGGTCAGGAAGCTCGCCGAGGACCTGCCCGAGACGCCCTACATGGCGGCGTGCGACGTCACGAACGATGACGAGGTCGCGGCCTATTTCGACGGGATCCAGCGCGAGTTCGGCCGGGTCGACGCCCTCGTCCACTCGATCGCCACGGCCAAGCGCGAAGAACTCGGCGGCGAGTTCGTCGACACGAGCTGGGAGGGTTACGCGCTGTCCCAACAGGTCTCGGCCTACTCCCTGATCGCGCTCGCGCGCCACGCGCGGCCACTGATGAAGGGCCACGAGAGCGCCGTGCTGTGCTTGACCTACTACGGCGCGGAGAAGGTCGTCGACGGCTACAACGTCATGGGTGTCGCGAAGTCGGCTCTCGAGTCGAACACGCGCTACTTGGCCGCGAACCTCGGTCCCGACGGCATCCGCGTCAACGCGCTGTCGGCCGGACCGATCAAGACGGTCTCGGCCATGGGCGTCTCCGGCTTCTCGTCGATCCTCGACTCGGTCGAGCAGAAGGCCCCGCTGCGGCGGAACGTGACCCAGGACGACGTCGGACAGGCGGCGCTGTTCCTGCTGTCCGACATGGCGCGCGGCATCACCGGCCAGACGATCTACGTCGACTCGGGATACTCGATCATCGGCGTTTGATCGAATGGTCCGGCTCCGCGTTGTCGCGGAGCCAGGTCTCGACCCTGCGGCGGTCCTCTCGCCCGAGGTCGAGCAGCAGCACGCGGCGACACGTCGCCCGCGCGTCGTCGAGCAAGCTCGCCTGGGCCTGGTTGGCGGCGAGGTTCAGCAGGGACGGGACGTGATCACCGTCTCGCCGTAGCGCGGCCTCGTAAGCGACCCGGGCCGCATCGGCATGCCCGAGCAGGTCGAGGACGACCCCCTGATCGAAGCGAGGGTCGGGAGAGCGTGCATCGAGACGGGCGGCGATCTCCGTCGAATCGACGGCGCGTTCCAGGGTCTCGCTCGTGCCAACGAGGACGAGCGCGTGCGCGAGCCCGAGGTGTCCGGCGGCGTCCGCCGGAGCCAAGGCGATGTACCGCTCGAACGCATCGGCCGCGCCCTGGGCGGCCTCGACTCGTGGGGTCTCGTCCCGTGCGGCCATCGCGACCGCGATGCGGCTCTCGGCGAGTCGATACCACGCCTTCGCGTTTCGCGGATCGAGTTCGACCAGCCGCGTCAGATGCGGAATCGCGCGACGCTCGTCACCGAGGTCGTAGCGCAGACGCCCCGCGAGCTCGAGGAGATCGACGTGTTCGGGAGCGCTGTCCAGTGCGGACTCGGCGCGCTGCGCCGCGGCCGTGAGGTGGCCGACTCGGCGGAGGTAGTCGGCGTGCAGGAACCCCACCACGGGATCCTCGGGCGCGAGGGTCGACGCCTGTAACAGTTCGCCTTCGGTGCGATGCAGGACGTCGAGCGGAACGGGAGTGTCCGCCTCGGATCGGCGCAGTTCGGCCAGCGCCTGCACGGCGAGCGCTCGAGCCTGGCGAGGATCGAGCACCAACGCAGACGCTGCGGCTCCCGCTGCGCCGATGTGGTCCCCTGACTCGAGGTAGGCGATCGCATCGGCGACATGCCCCTCGACGCGTTCCCGCTCGACGACCGAGAGCTCTCGTTCAGCCGGCAGGTTCGCCGCGAATTCCGCGGCCGTCGGCGGCAGGCCCGAGCAAGCGACGAGGCATCCGATGACGAGTGCGCAACCGACCGAGCGGAACGACATGAGAGGATCTTGTCCCGTCATCACGACTCCTACAATGCCTGACATGACGCAGACCGAAGACAGCCACGCCCTGCAGCAACGCGCCGGACAGCTCGCCGAGAAGGTCGACGCCCTGAAGAGCGAGCTCTCGAGTCGGGTCATCGGTCAGGAGCAGCTCATCGAAGACCTCCTCGTCGCGCTGTTCGCAGGCGGGCACGCGCTGTTGGAGGGCTTGCCGGGCCTTGGCAAGACCCTGCTCGTGAAGTCGCTGGCGCACGGCCTCGGCGTCGAGTTCGGCCGCATCCAGTTCACGCCAGACCTGATGCCGTCGGATGTGATCGGCACGCGGATCATCGACGAACGCTCGTCCGGGCTGGAATTCCGGTTCGAACGGGGCCCGGTGTTCACGAATCTCCTGCTCGCCGACGAGATCAACCGGACGACGCCACGAACTCAGTCTGCCCTGCTGGAGGCCATGCAGGAGGGTCGGGTGACGTTCGGCGACACGTCGCACGAACTGCCACGACCGTTCTGCGTCGTCGCCACCCAGAATCCGATCGAGCTCGAGGGCACGTACCCGCTCCCCGAGGCCCAGCTGGACCGGTTCCTGTTCAAGCTCGTGGTCGAAGCGCCCGGGGTCGATCACATGATCGAGATCCTCGACGCGACGACGGCCGCGCCACCCGCGGAGCCGAAGGTCCAACTCGACGCACGGGACGTCGTCGAGATCCAGTCGATCGCGCGAAGTGTCCTCTGTGGAAGACACCTGCTCCGGTTCGTCGCGGAACTACTCCAGGCGACACAGCCGCACGCGAAGGCGGACGAAGAAACTCGGCGTTTCGTTCGTTACGGCGCGAGTCCGCGCGCAGGTCAGGCGATCGTGCTCGCTGCGAAGGTGCGCGCCCTGCTGGACGGTCGACCATCGGTCGCGCGTGAAGATCTGGATGCGAGCCTGCTACCGGCGTTGCGACACCGTGTCGTGTTGACGTTCGACGCCGAGTCAGAAGGTCGATCGGTCGAATCGCTGGTGTCGGGCTGGGTGCATACGGCCGAGCGATCGACGAAGTGATCAGCTTTCTACAAAAAACCGTGAACCTCTCGTGCAGTTCGCGTTCAGAGCGCCCTACCCGATGCGGCCGCGAAAATAAATCCACTCCGTTGGAAAGAAACGGCGGCTGAAACGTCTACCTGACTGCATGGGACGAGCGGCTCAGCCCCGTGCCGGATCAGCCAAGCAGGGAAGGCCGGTCCGGTGACTGTGAGAGGGCTGGGGCTGAGCCACCTGGCCGGTGGTCATCGCAAGGTGATCACCGGCCCCTTTTTTTTCCCGGCCACCTAGCGCGATTCCGGACGGAAGCTCACGATCGCTGCGACAGCCATGAGCAACGACGTCGAGTTCACGACCGCAGCCGATCGTTTCATGGAGGACGTGTTCACCGTCCTCACCGAGTTCGATCCCGATGAGTTGGATCCCGATCTCGCCATGGGCGTGCTGAGCATGGAGTTCGCCGACGGTTCGAAGTGCATCATGAACCGGCAGACCGCGGCCCATCAGATCTGGCTGGCCAACCGAGCCACCGCGTGGCACTTCGCCCGAGACGAGTCAGGGGCGTGGATGGACACCAAGGGACGTGGGGAACTTCGATCGGTGCTGGGGGAAGTTCTCAGCCAGAGACTCGGGCGAACCGTAACCCTCTGACTGACAGGAGCTTGGCTTCGGTCGCGCGTCCGGACGGCTAAGGCGTCGGGGTATTCGGATTGGGCGGCGCGTGTTCGCCCCCTCTCCAGCATCCGGACGCCACATCGAACCCGAGCCAGACGATCCGACTCCCGACCCAGGCCTGGCCGAGTTCCTGAACCGGCTCTCGGACGAAGCTCGGAGCCATCGAGCCGTCACGCACGAGTGGCTCGACGTGTTCCTGTCGGGCGACGTCGACGACGTTCGTCGGGCGCTGCGCGACATCGGCCACACCCACGTCGGGTTCGTGGCTTGGATCCCGGCGATGCTTCAGACCGTATCCTCTCGCTGCGAAGACGGCCGTGATCGGGAGAGTCTCGAGCACGCACAGTCGATCGAATACGGCGACCGCGGCAAGCCCGCTCGGCGCCGTCTGCTGCGGCGGTTCTGCGCCGACGTGGGCCTGACCGAGTGGGACCTGCAGCACCTGCCAATCGCGGCGGCCCACTGGCGGAGTTCGGTGCAACGCCGCCTTGCGGTCGAGTCTGCGGAGTTCGGCGTGGGTGTCCTCGGACCCGGCCTCGCCGACATCGCGAGCGCGATCTACAGCCGGGTCATCATCGGCTGCTCCCGGTTCCCCGAGTTCGAGCAGCTCGACTTGACGTTTTTTCGCTCGCACGTGCCTGACGGCACGGACCCACACCAGCGCCAACTCACGGCGCTGACGCGCCGGATGTCGACCTCCACTCGGGCACGGGCGGAACTTCGACGGGGTATGCTGTTCGGGCTCGACGCTCGCGTCGCGGTCTGGGACTCCCTGACCGGACGCTAGCGGGCCGATTCGAGTTCTCGAGCCCGCGCTGCCAGCAATCCGCTGCAGCGATCGTCCAGCCCCTGAACTCCTCCCATGCCTGCCATGTCCGTGGCCGCGCGATGGCTCGTCGCGGTCTGTCTGAGCGTCTGTACCCTCGGCGCCCAGTCTCTCCTGGAAGTTCCCCACGGTCCGCTCGCTCCAGGCAAGCAGATCGAAGTGAAGGTCGACGACCCGTCTCGCGCGAACAAGATCGTAGTGGTGAAGATCGATAACGGCGATCCGATCGATCCGGTCGTGGTTGCGATCGAGATCGTTCTCGACGAACACGGTCAAGGCTCCGCCATCTGGTCCGTGCCGTTGTGGTTCGAGGCCTACTTCATGGAGGAGCACTCGGAAACCGTGCGTCGGGTCATCGCACCGTTCGGCCGTTCGGTCGCGACTCGAACAGCTCCCTGATCCGATCGAGTTCGGGCCGCACTGCGCCGGCGAGTTCATCGTCTTCCGACGCCGCAACGACGCGCAACGATCGAATCGCGCACGCTGCCTGCGACACGACCCGTGCCAGAGCCTCACGACGGACCTCCGGCGGCTCCGATTCCCTCCTGGCAATCCGCGCCTGCTCACCGAAATCGAACGCGGGATCGAATTCTGGAGAGGTGTCCTTTCCGTCGAAGACAGCGCGAAGGAACCGCAGGTACTGCGCTGCTGTCGGTCCGAGATCCGGATCTTGAGCCGCCATGAAGGACTGCAGTTCAGCGACGGCCGCCAGCCCGTACCGATGGACTCGCGCCATCGCCAACTCCCGCCGCGGAAGCGACTCATCCGGGTTGAGCATCAGTTCGATGGCCACGGGAAGGCCAACACGCTCGGTGAAATCGCGGTTGCTCGGCCACAAGACCGTCGTGAGACCAGCGCTGTAGAGGAACCCGAACCCGACCAGCACGGCAGCCGCGACCAGGCCGATTCGCCACGGGCGGCGACGCGGAGGAGTCCGTCGCCGCGATCGCATCCCATCGAGGATCCGCTCGACGACCTCGGGATCGAGTCCCAGCGCGTCGCTCTGATCCAACTGCCTCCCTGCTTCCTCGTACGAGAAGTCCCCGAGCCGATCGTCCGGCAGCCGGTCGACGAGATCCGCCCAGAACCGATCTTCCGCGTTCATGAACGCCCTCCTCGAGTCTCGCTCTCGACGATCCACTCGCGCAGCTGCCGGCGCGCCTTCGATCGAGTCACGTAGATCGTGTTCGTCGACGTGTCGAACGCTCTGGCGAGCTCGGACGCTTCGGCAACTCCACCGGCCTCGAGATCGGCGAGGATGATCTCCCGCTGCAGCCCACGCAGTCGCGAGATGCTCGACTCGAGCGCGAGCACGCGGGCGGAAGGCAGCCGGTCGCCCTCCGCGTCATCCGCCTCCGCGACGCTGTGGAGGAGGTCGAGCTCGGCTGCGAGTAGGTGGTTCCGCTCCGCCTTCCGACGGCTGCGCAGTCGGTTGCGGGCGATCACGTAGAACCAGGTCCGCAGCGATGCACGCTCGGGCTCGAACGCGTCGATCTTGCTCCAGATGCGATGCAGCGCCGCACTCATCGCGTCCTCGGCCGCGTCTCGCGCAGCCTCTCCGCCGAACTCCTTCATCAACAATGCTCGCACGGGCCCTCCATGATCCACCAGCAGGCGGCGGAACCCCTCGTCGAGTCTGGCCCGCAACAAACGCAACGTCTCCGCTTCGCGACCCTCGCTCGCGAGTGCATCTGGTCGATCTTCCGGTCTACCGCGGGGCGCGGAACTCACGTGCTCGTCCTCACGACACGACGTGGCGCTCGGGGAGATGCCCGACGTCGTCGTGCCGCTCCAGGGCTTCGAAGTACACCTTCTCGCCCCATCCCGAAGCTCACCGGACGGCCGCACACGACCGTCGAGGGCCCTACCTCTCGCGAGCGTCGGACCTTAGCCAGAATCTGAGGGGATTGTTCGAACACGGCAGGCGCGCGCGCCGCGTCAGTTCGAAGGTTCGAGGCGCAGCTCCGGTTCCGGAGCAGGCGACTCGACGAACACACGACGCCCGGACTCGGGATCGTCGAATGCTAGCGAGAAAGCGTGAAGCAAGGGTCGCGACGGTTTCGGCCCACCGTCTGTCGCGCGCCACCCGTACTTCCGATCGCCGATGATCGGGCACCCGAGCTCGGCCAGATGGGCCCGGATCTGGTTGCGGCGCCCTGTCTCGAGTCGACACTCGACGAGCGCCCCGACCGCACGGCGCTCGAGAACGCGGTAGTTCGTGATCGCGGTCTTCCCGCGTCGGCCACGCACACACCGCACGACACCATCTCGGCCCTCTTCCAGCCGCGACTCGATGCGTCCCGCGAGCGGCGAAGGCACGCGCGCGGTTCGGGCGTGATAGACGCGCTCGACCAGTCGATGCCGCAGCAGTTCGTCGAGCCGGGCCCGCGACTCCGGCGAGCGGGCGACCAACAAGGCTCCCGTCGTGTCCTCGTCGAGTCGATGAACCGGGTAGACCGGCTCGCCGAGTTGCTTGCTGAGGAGGTCGATCAACGTGGGGCCGCTGCGGCCCGGAGCATCGACGACGAGCATGCGGGGAGGCTTGTCGACGACGAGTACCCTCTCGTCCTCGAACAGGACGCGGATCGACTCCGGATCCCCCGCCATCGTCAGCGCAAGTGCGCCCGAACGCACACCGGGATGTCGGAAGTCGGCTCCATCGTCGCAGGCGTCACGACACGAGTCGTGACACCGCCGAGGATCCTAACCCGATCGCAACCTGCTCAGGAGAGCGACAGCTCGAAGATCTGGATCTTCCGATACAGCGTCGCACGCCCGATGCCGAGCAGCTCGGCGGCCTTCCGCACGTTGCCCTTCGCGGCGCGCAGAGCCCGCGACAGGATCCGCTTCTCCTCTTCCTGGAACGGCAGGATGTCGGACTCGCGCACTTCGTCGGTCTCGTCCTTCGGAGCACGCATCTCCTTGACCTCGGGCGGCGCCTGCACGCCGATCGCCGGACCCATCAAGTGCACGCGGTCGATCGCCTTGCGACCGGCGAGCACGTGGGCGCGGAACACGGCGTTGCGCAGTTGTGACACGTTGCCCGGCCACGGGTTCGTCTCCAGCAGCACCATCGCGGCGGGCGAGAAGCCCTTGGCCTGGGTCCCGCTGATCACGCTGGCCTGACGCAGGAACACGTCGGCCAACGCCGGGATGTCCTCGGTACGTTCCCGCAGCAGTGGCATCTGCATCGGAAAGATGTTCAGTCGGTAGAACAGGTCTTCGCGGAAGCTCCCGCCGGCGGTCAGCTCGGCCAGCCGACCTTGGGTCGTCGCGATGATCCTCGCCGCGGTGTCGTCGTCCGAGCCCCGCTCCTTGAGCACCCGCACGAGACGCGACTGCGATCGAGACGGCAAGTGTTCGATGTGTTCGATCACGAGCGTTCCGCCGGACGCATCCTCGAGCGCCGCGTCGAGCCGCTCCTCAGTCAGGTCGGCTCCGTACGCCGTGACGAGCGGACCGGTCGAGCGTCGACCGTGGAGGTGCAGCGTGTTGGCCACGAGGGACTTCCCGGTTCCCGCTGCTCCCTCGATCAACACGGTCGCATCGATCTCGCACGCCCGGCGAATCGCACTGTCCAATCGGCGCATCGCCGGACTCATGCCAACGTGGAACTCGCTCGCCGGAGCTGCGTTCGCTCGCGTGGTCACGCGGACGAATTCGCCTCGGAACATGTGCGCCTCGGCGACGGCTCGCAGAGTCGCGGCTGCCTGGTGCGGATCGAATCCATCGCACAGGAAGTTCGCGAGACCGCTTCCGAGCGCCTTCGAGGCCTGAGCACACTGGCGCTCGTCGCACGTGACGACGACCGCGCTGCACGGACACCAGTCCGCGATGATCGAGGCCAGGTCGACGCCAGCGTCGTCGAGCGCGAACACCACGGCATCGAAGTGCTGTTCGGTGGCCCGTCGTCGTGCGCTCTCGAGATAGTCACAAGTCTTGACACGGCAGTGCA
>JAGQQZ010000411.1 GCA_020425915.1 Planctomycetota bacterium
CGGTCGTCTCGCCGGGGTCGTCGGTCAGGCGGAACAGGAGCGTCTTCGGTCGATCGCCCCGCAAGTCGCGCTGTACGAGCTTCCAGCCGTCGAAGATCACGGCTCGCTGACCGCCGTAGCCCGGGAACTCCCACACCAGATGTCCGTGTGGCCGCTGTGGTCGACCGAGGAGTTCCGGGACGAAGCTGATCCCGTCGGTCTCCGCGCCGCGGGCGCCGGCGACCTCGGCGAGCGTCGGCATGACGTCCTGGAACGCGCTGACGTGGTCGCTGACGGTTCCCGGTTCGACGTGGCCCGGCCAGCGCACGATCATCGGGACGCGCAGACCCCCCTCGAACACACTGCCCTTCCGACCGCGCAGGCCGGCCGTGCTCGCGAAGAAGGTCGTGTCCACCCCACCGACGTCGTGAGTCGGTCCGTTGTCGCTCGAGAACATCACGATCGTGTCCTCGGCGATGCCGAGCTCGTCGAGCAGGTCGAGCAGCGCGCCGACGTGCTCGTCGAGGTCGCTGATCATCGCGGCATAGCCAGCCCGCGGCCGTGGGTGTGGCAGGTATCCGCGCTCTCCGCGATAGGCTTCGGGGTCCCAGTCGGTCGGATACTCGTCGACGTGCTCCCGGGGTGGTTGCATCGCGAGGTGCGGTTCGAGAGGGGCGAAGTACAGGAAGAACGGTCCGTTGGCGTGCTCGCGCACGAAGCGTTCGACTTCTGCGTTCATCAGATCGGGGGCGTAGGTCGCACCGACGTACGCCGAGAAGTCGATCGAGTCGTCGTCCGCACGCTTGTCGTGACCGCGCACCGGCTCCGTGTTGATGACGATGCGTTCGCCGTCGCGCCAGAGGTGCGGCGGGTAGTAGCTGTGCGCGACTCTCTGGCATACGCAGCCGAAGAATCGGTCGAATCCCTGCGCGTTCGGGTCGCCGCTCGAACCGGTGGGACCGAGACCCCACTTGCCGATCGCTGCCGTCGCGTAGCCGGCCGGGCGAAGTACCTCGGCGATCGTCACGTCCTCGGCCTCGATCGGTTGCTGGCCCTCGGGCTGGACTTCCTTGTTGTCACGAATCCGCGCGTGCGCGAGATGCCGCCCGGTCAACAGGACACAGCGTGACGGCGCGCACACCGGCGCTCCCGCGTAGTGTCGCGTGAACCGCATCCCTTCCCGCGCGAGTCGGTCGAGGTTCGGCGTGTGGATCTTGGTCTGTCCGTAGCTTCCGAGTTCGCCGTAGCCCAGATCGTCCGCGAGAACGTAGACGATGTTCGGACGCGTCGGTCCGGGTCGGGTCACCGACGAGCACGCGGCGAGGCCCGTGAGGAGAACGAGGATCGCACTTCGATTCACCTGGGCAGTGTGCCAGACGACAGGAATCGAAGGAACGATGGGTCGCGGTACGCGACGTCCCAGACGTCATGTCCCGCGCCCTCGACCTCGGTGTAACGGTGTCGCGTGCCGCCGGCAGCGGTGATCGCCGTGATCATTCGCCGGGACTCGTCCGCCGGTACGACGTCGTCGTCGGACCCGTGCACGGCCCAGAGCGGTGTTCGCGTCAGGACCTCCGCTCGTCCCATATCGCCGCCACCGCAGATCGGGGCGAGCGCGTGGAAGCGCTCGGCGCGTTCGGCGCCGTAGCCGAACACGCCGTAGCCTCCCATCGACGCGCCCGTCAGAGCGATCTTCGTCGCGTCCACCGGGTAGTGTCCGAGTACCGCGTCGATCGCCGCGTCGATGTGGTGCTCCGCACCCGACATCCCTTCGGCCCACGGCCGATCGACGACCGACCAAACGTGTCCCTGCGGGCACTGCGGGAGCAGGACGATGCAGGGGAACATGCCGGGTTCCGATTCGAGCGCGGGACCGATTCCGACGACCAGGTGCTCGCCGTCGTCGCCCCGCTCCTCGTACGCGTGCAGGAACACGACGAGCGGCCATCGCCGGTCCGACGTGAAGTCCGGCGGCAGCCAGACCGGGCACCGCCGCGCGGCGCCGTCGACGCGGTACTCGAGCATTTCGGCGGCCAAACTCGCGCTTCGGCACGTCGAAGTCGATCGAAACCCGGGATTCCGTTCCGGTCGTCGTCCCTTCGTCCGCTGGTGGGGTCGAACCCACGACCATTACGGAGAGAACCATGTTCCGCACGATCCAGACGACCCTGTTCGCCGTGACCGCGACGCTCGGCTCGACCGCGTTCAGCACGGCCCAGAACCCGCCCGACCCCGACGCCGGCAATTGGCGCGGCCCTTGCTACAACTGCTACAACTACGCTCTGAATCGGAAGGACTGGTTCTTCGCGCAGACGATCGACGTGACCGCGCCGAACAAGATCGAATGCGCGAACACGAAGGCCGCAGCGATCGTCGACGGCCTCGCGCCGGCCGCGTGGCCCGGTCCGCCCGCCGCGCAACCCGCCGGTTGGCCCGCCGGCGCGTGTCCGCCGGGTCATTCGCTCGTCGCGCTGGCCGTGATCCCGGGGGGACTCGTCGACCAGGTCCGCAAGACGCCTGGCAAACAGTTCGCGAAGCCGACCAACGCCGCCTACGTCGGCGACTTCCACTGGTACCGACTGAACGGCGACGGAACGGCCGCGAACTCGCACGTCTGGTCGCACAAGCAAGGCCAGACCCCGGCGACGACGAAGGACGGCAAGGGACGCGTCATGAACGCCGCGCTGCCGCCACACCTCGCCGATCTCGGTCCGTACGAGTTCTGCTGCTACATGTGTGTGCCGAACCCGCCCGCGGCGCTCGGTCCCGTCGACGGTTCGACGCCGTGGACCTTCGAACAACTGGTCAAGGCGTGGACGCTCCGCGAGGCCGGCGTCGAAGACGTGCGCCAGGACATCCTCGATCTGCAGCAGACCATGCAGCACATGCCGAGTCTCCTGCCGGTGCCCGACCCGCTCTGGCCCGACTGGGGGATGCCGCGCGGCTTCGGGATCATGCTGCCGCCGTCGCCGACGCTGCCGCAGTACATTCGCGTGTTCGACGGTGTCGTCGCGTTCTATCAGGACATCGACGGGATGTTGCCGATCCAGTACTTCGCCGACGACAACGGCCTCGAGGAGTTCTTGATCCTGCAGTTCGACGACATCGAGGTCGAGTTCTACGGCGGCGGGTGCGACACGCAGTTTGGTGAACTCACGACGACGATGGTCGGCGGCGACGCCCGCATCGGCGGCTTCATCGATCTCGAGATCGGGCGCTACGATCCGCTTTTCCCTGCGGCCTGCCACCTCGGCGTGCAGCAGATCGAGATCCCGTTGACGATCCTCGGGCTCGCGCCGGACTGCTCGCTCTACACCAATCCGATCCTGACGCTGCCGATCGGCGGCGACCCGCTCCTGCCCGGCGGCCACAGTGGTCTACCGCTTCCGCCGGACCCGGGCCTCGGCGGACTGACCCTCCACTTCCAGGGTCTCGTCGTCGACCCGACCGTGCCGGGTAGCATCGCGACGTCGCAGGGGCTCGCGGTCACCCTGCGCTAGTGCGATGGTTCCGGTGCAGCGACATGGGCATGCGCGATCGGCCATGTCCGGGCCGACGGTTCGTCTGCCAGAAGGGCGACGAAAGTTGGCCGGGTGATCCGTCCTCCGGACGCTTTGCCCGGCATGAAACACTTCGTCAGAGTTGTCGCCGTCTGCGCGTCGATCGTCGTACCTGCCGCCGCCCAGACCGCGGGAGGTTGGGTCTGCTTCGGTGCCCGGTGCCCAGGTTCGGACGGCTTCGCGCCGTCGCTGGGCGTCTCCGGCAGCCCGACCCCTGGGTTCGAGTTCCGCATCGTCGTCGGCGACGCGTTGCCGGGTGCGCCGGGCGTGTTGCTGTTCGGGCTGGGGACCGAAGCGAGTCCGCTGCTCGGATGCACGCTGAACATCAGCCAGCTTCTGCCGCTGACGCTGCCGTTCGTCATCGGCGAGGCGCCGGATGTACGCGGCACCTGGTCCGTGAAGGTCGACACTCCTGATGCGATGCCGGCGCTGACGCTACAGGCGTTCGTCGCCGACGCCGCGGCGCCGGCCGGGGTGTCGTCCACGAACGGTGTCGGGCTGATCCCGGGCGATCCGGTCGAAGGTAACCCGGGTCCGGGAGGCGGGGACTTCCCGGTCGATCCGTGGACATCCGTGGAGTGACGGACGGAAGTTGGCCGGCTATCCCGGTCCGCGGACGCCTAGACGGATGTCGATTCGCGTTCCGGGGGCCTCGACCGCGCTGTCGTGGTCGCATCTCCGCGGTGTGTCCACGAACACACCGTTCTCGGTTCGCGACTCGGTTCCCCGATCCCACTCGATCCCGATACTCCCACGGAGGTTCCGTACCGTGAACGACTCGACGATGATCGTTCGTCTCTCCGCGTCCTTCGCACTGCTCGCCATCGCCGTCCCTGCGCAGCAGGACTACTCGCCGCGCCGACTCAACGCGGACGGGGCCATCGTGCTGGGCACCGCGAACGCCATCGCGAACGATGGCACGATCTCTGGTCTCGGCTCTTCTCCAGCCGGAGACGCGACGGCGACGAGCTGGACCGTGGGGTCGAACACGACCGTGTTGCCGGCGCTGCCGGGCGACTCCGGCGCGGAGGCGTTCGGCTGCGGGCCCGGAGGGCTCGTGACAGGAGCCAGCTACGGCATCGTTCCCGTCGGTCATCAGCTCCGGATCACGCCCCGCGCCGTGATCTGGGTTGGCGGCTCGGTGATCGAACTGGATGGACTGTTCGCGTCCGGGGCGACTCA
>JAGQQZ010000412.1 GCA_020425915.1 Planctomycetota bacterium
AACATCGAGCTCATCACCGACCGACCACTCGACGACAACTTCCGCGAGATCGCCGACGTCAAGAAGCGCTACCCGAAGCACGCGGTCATCGTCTCGCTGATGGCGGAGACCAAGGACCAGTGGCGCGAACTGATCCAGCGCTCCGAGGACGCCGGTGGCGATGGACTCGAACTGAACTTCGGCTGCCCGCACGGCATGTGCGAACGCGGCATGGGTTCGGCCGTCGGCCAGGAGCCGCAAGTGCTCGAGGAGCTCGTCCACTGGGTCGTCGACATGGCGAACCTGCCGGTGATCTCGAAGCTGACGCCGAACATCACGGACATCCGCGAACCGGCCATGGCCGCCAAGCGCGCCGGCTCGCACGCGGTCTCGCTGATCAACACGATCCAGTCGCTGATGGGCGTCGACCTCGATCGACTGTCGCCGCGGCCGGTCGTCGACGACGCGTCGAGCCACGGCGGCTACTGCGGACCTGCGGTCAAGCCGATCGCACTCCGCATGGTCGCGCAGCTCGCGCGCGAGCACGGCTTCGACCTTCCGATCAGTGGCATCGGTGGCATCTCGAACTGGCGCGACGCAGCCGAGTTCCTCGCGCTCGGTGCGCGTTCGGTCCAGGTGTGCACGGCCGTCATGCACTACGGCTATCGGATCGTCGACGACATGATCGAGGGCCTCGACCAGTACCTGGCCGACAAGGGCATGGCATCGGTCGACGAATTGGTCGGCGCCGCGATCCCCGCGTTCAAGGAGTGGGGCGAACTCGACCTCAACTACCACGTCGTCGCCGAGATCGACGCCGACCGGTGCATCGGCTGCGATCTGTGCCACGTCGCGTGCCACGACGGTGCGCACCAGTGCATCCACCTACCGGGCACGGCGGCGATCCCCGGGCACACCGCACCGATGGCGAAGGTCGCGGCTCGACTCGCAGAGACGACCGCCAGCGATCCGATTCCCTACCGGGTGCCCTGGGTCGACGAGACCGAATGCGTCGGCTGCAACCTCTGCCAGCTCGTCTGCCCCGTCGCAGGCTGCATCTCGATGGTCGAGAAACGTCGGGCCCCTGCCAAGGACACTTGGAACCAGCGCGTCGCCGACGGCCGCGACCACGTTCCCGGCGGCCTCGGCGGCGTCTGACGCCCAACCCGTCGCGAGGCTCAACACCACGACCCTGCGGGACCGATACGCAGGGTTGGTGAGCGCCGCGCAGCCGTCCCGGCTCGAAGTCCGGAGCTCGCGGGACAGAACGGGGAGTCATCGTGCACGACGCATCGGAACCACGACGCCAGGATCAGTATCGCATTCTGTTCGAGCGCTCCGCCGACGCGATCCTGATCATCGACGGCGACCGCTTCATCGACTGCAACCAGGCCACGGTCGACATGCTCCGCTGCAAGGACCGCGCGGAGCTGTTGCAGACCCACCCGTCCGAACTGTCACCGGAGTTCCAGCCCGACGGACGTCGGTCGTTCGAGAAGGCGAACGAGATGATCGCGATCGCCTTCGAGCACGGCAGTCACCGGTTCGAGTGGGATCATCGGCGCGCGGACGGCGAGGTGTTCCCGGTCGAGGTGCTGCTGACCACCGTCCCGCAGGACGACAAGGTGCTGCTCCACGTCGTCTGGCGTGACATCACCGAGCGCAAGTCGCTCGAGGAGGAGCTGCGGCACGCACAGAAGATGGAGGCGATCGGACGCCTCGCCGGCGGCGTCGCACACGACTTCAACAACTTGCTGGTCGCGATCATCGGCTACGCGGGCATGCTCGAGAACGAGCTCGAAGGCGACGAGCGGCAGGCCGGGTTCGCGGCACGCATCTCCGAGGCCGCGCGCCGCGCGGCGGACCTGACGTCACAGCTGCTCTCGTTCGGAAGGAAGCAGGTGCTCGAACCCGTGGCCCTCGACCTCGACGTCAAGCTCGAGGATCTCGCGTGCATGCTGCGTCGCCTGATCGGCGAACACGTCTCGCTACGGATCGAACACACTGCCGACTGCGCAACCGTGCGCGCCGATGCGAGTCGGATCGAGCAGATGCTGATGAACCTGGTCGCGAACGCCCGCGACGCGATGCCCGACGGCGGCGTCGTGACGATCCGCACCGCGACCGTCGACGTCTCGGACCCGGCGGACCGCGGTCTGGCGCCGGGCCGCTACGTCTCGCTCTGCGTCTCGGACACGGGGATCGGCATGTCGCCGGACGTCGCAGCGCGCGCGTTCGAGCCGTTCTTCACGATGAAGGAACGCGGTCAGGGCACCGGACTCGGCCTCGCCAGTGTCTACGGCACCGTCAAGCAGAGCGGCGGCGACGTCCAACTCTCGAGCGCCAAGGGCCGCGGCACCACGATCGAGATCCTGCTGCCGATCACCGAGGAGCGACCTCTCCCGCCGGCCCCCGCCGATCGAGGCGTCACCGCATCGACCTGCCACTCGGGCCAGACCATCCTCGTCGTCGAGGACGAGGGGATCGTCGCGGGCTTCGTGCGACAGGCGCTCTCCGAGCGCGGTTTCCACGTGCTCGAAGCACCGAACGGAGCGATCGCACTGCGCAAGGTCAGCAGTTCGCCCGAACCGATCGACCTCGTCCTGACCGACGTGGTCATGCCGGTCATGAGCGGACCGGAGATGGCGAGGCACCTGCTGAGGGATCGCGCCGACCTGCCGGTGCTGTTCATGTCCGGCTACACCGACGACACGCTCACCGACCACGGTTTCGACGCGGAGTCCGTGAACCTGCTGCGCAAGCCGTTCTCGCCGAGCGAGTTGCTGGCTGCGATCGAGCGGTGCCTCGACGCGATCGAGTCCGGCTCGTAACGGGACTCGAAGACGTCCGATCCAGCGGGCGTCGCCCACCACGAGCGACCCAAACGCGGCTGCGCAGTCGATCCCGTCACCGCGCCTGAGCCGCGAGTCGCGCGATCTCACCGGCCGCGAGCGCCTTCGAGTCGACCGAGACTCGCGCGATCGAACCGCAGAGCGTCTGTCCGAACCGCAGCTCGGCCGAATCCGCGCCGATCACGAGATCGGCGCCGTCCCGGTCGTCGAGCGTCGACCCGGACCAATCGGCTCGGGCGACCTGGTGACCATCCGCGTACAGCAGGATCGACTTCGACTCCGAGTCGACGACGGCGGCGAGGTGGATCCAGTCTTCGAGTGCCTCCGGGGCCGGTGCCCACGACGCGCGACGCCAACGCTCGGCACCGAGGTCCCACACGCGCCACTCCCACTGGTCGTTGAAGTACCGCAGGGCGAAGCAGCCAGGTTCGCTGATGCGGTCCTTGCTGATGATCCGCATGGCTCGTCCTGGCTCGGCGTCCAGTCGCACCCAGGCCGTCACGGTCAGATCGGTCCAGTCGTTCACGGCCAGCGGACCCAAGCGGAGCCTGTTCGTTCCGTCGAAGCGGAGCACGCGGCCGAACCGGTCGTCGGACCCGATCGCGGGTCTGGCGTCGCTCGCGCCGGATTGTCCCCGGGCCACGCGCTCGACGAGGTCGAGGTCTTCGCGCCCGACCAACTCCTCGGAAGAACAGAGCGGTTCCGAAGTCGAGGCCGACCGAAACTCCGACGCCCTGTTGGGAACCAGCCCGGACGGCTCGACCATCGCGGCTCGCTCGGAGAGCGTCGGCATCGGCTCGATCGGAGCCGGAGCATCGAACGGGTGACGTAGCGACAAGCGGCACGTCGACGGCGCGAAGAAGCCCACGGCGCTCGTCCGGTACGGCTCGTGCAACCAGACTCGCGCCTCGACCTCGTCGGCACCATCGGCGAAGGTGAGGACCCGCGACATCGGCGCCGCCCCACCGTGATACTGCGTGAGGGCAGCGACCTGCAGGAAGTGCACGCCCCAACGGGTCTCGGTGATCGACTTGCCACCGGTCCGATCGTCCGGGCCCTTCACGTGGGTGTGCCCGGCGATCCACATGTCGATGGCGCCTCGACCATGGCGATCCTCGAACCCTGCGAGGAAGTCCTCGAACACGTGCGCGTCGGTCGTGAACCGGAAATCGTCCGGGTCGTCGTTCTCGATCACGTAGCAGAGGTACGACGCCGACTCGGAGCCCGGATGGTGCGTTCCCCCCTCGCCGCGACCGCTCGCCGTCGTCGTGTCGCGCAGCGTGTGGTGGTGCACGGTGACCAGGATCAGGTCCTGGTTCGCGAGCACCGCTTCGCGCCACCAATCGAAGGTCTCCCGCGTGACGGCCCCGGCCGGGAACCCTCCCATCCGCCGCTGCACGGACGGGCCACGTCCGACGGGGACGGGAGCATCGTTCCGATCGGACAGCATCAGGAACAGGACGTTGCCGGCGCGGAACGAGTACCGCTCCCAGGTGCCCTCGACCGGGAACGGACGACGTGCGGCATCGACGCCGGACTTCGCCGTGTGCTCACCGAGCGGGTCGAGCCACTGGCGGAACCAACTGCCCGGCCCGTCGTCGTAGTACGGCGCGTCGTGATTCCCCTGCACGTTGTAGATCTGTTCGCGGCGATGTCGGGTCAGGACGTCGTACTGGGTGCGCACTTCGCGTCCCGCTCGCTCGTCCGGCGGCCACACCGAGCCGGCGAGGTCACCCGCATCGACACAGATGTCCCACGCGAAACCGTCCGAGTCGTCGGTCACGCCCTCGGATTGGAGAATGGCCCGCGCGAGGCTGCGTCGATTGCCTCGCATCAGGTCCGACGTGACGTGCGCGCAGCTCACGGCCCAGACGCGGAATTCGCGCCGCGGGTTCGGGTCCTGGGGTGAGAGGGCCGGACAACCGATCGTGAGCAACGCACACGTCCCCACGAACGAGAACGTTGCGTGCATGGGCGTGAGGTCGAGCCGAAGCTCGACAGGGGAGAGAGAGCACCCCGGATGTTATCCGAATTCGCCCCGCCCGACCATCGACGGCGGGCCCGAAACCGCCCGCTAGCCGAAACGCCCGGTGATGTAGTCTTCGGTCTCGCGCAATCGAGGGCTCTGGAACAGGTCGCTCGTCGCGCCGTGCTCGACCAGGCGGCCGAGGTACATGAAGGCCGTGAAGTCGCTCGTACGCGAGGCCTGTTGCATGCTGTGGGTCACGATCACGATCGTGAATTCACCCGCGAGCTCGGCCATCAGGTCTTCGATCTTGCCGGTCGCGATCGGGTCGAGCGCCGAACACGGCTCGTCCATGAGCAGGACTTCGGGGTCCCCGGCGATCGCGCGCGCGATGCACAGTCGCTGCTGCTGTCCGCCCGAGAGACCGAGCGCGGAGTCGTGCAGTCGGTCCTTCACCTCGTCCCACAACGCGGCACCCTTGAGCGCGCGTTCGCAGGTCTCCGCGAGGACGGCCTTGTCCCGTTCGCCATCGATCCGCAGCGGGAACACGACGTTCTCGAAGATGCTCATCGGGAACGGGTTCGACTTCTGGAACACCATCCCCATGCGCTTGCGCAGTTCGATGACGTCGACGCGCGGACCGTAGATCGAATCACCGTTCAGCAGCATGTCGCCGTCGACGCGAACCGAGTCGATCAGATCGTTCAAGCGATTCACCGAACGGAGCAGCGTGCTCTTGCCGCAACCCGACGGACCGATCAGTGCGCTGATCTTGCCCTTCGGCACGGTCATCGACACGTCGAACAGAGCCTGCGACGTTCCGTACCACAGGTTGAACTTCTCGACGTCGAGGACGGCCTCGACATCGTCGAGGGTTTCGTGCGTGACGGTCTCGACCCTCTCCCCTGCGGAGATGGCCGCGAGTCGGTCTGTCTTGCTCTCCGGCACGTTTGGTCGTTCGGCTCGCACGAGTTTCTCGGCGCTGGACATGGTCAGAACTGGGTGGCGACGAACTTACGGCGCAAGCGCGATCGCAACCAGATCGCCGCGAGGTTCAAGGAGGCAATGATGGCGATCAGCAGCAGCGTGGTGGTGTACACCATCGGCTTCGCTGCATCGGCGTTCGGACTCTGGAACCCCAAATCGTAGATGTGGAACCCCAGGTGCATGAAGCTGCGATCAAGGCCGAACGGCGGCGACACGGCGATCGGAAGCTCCGGGGCGAGCTTGACGGCGCCGACGAGCATCAGCGGCGCAACCTCGCCTGCCCCCCGTGCCATGGCGAGGATCGCCCCGGTCATGATGCCCGGCATCGCGCGTGGCAGGACGATCCGCCGGATCGTCTGCCACTTGCTGGCGCCGCAGCCGAAACTGCCTTCGCGCACCGAGCTCGGCACGGCCGCGAGCGCCTCTTCGGTGGCGACGATGACCACGGGGAGCGTCATCAACGACAAGGTCAACGACGCCCAGAGCATCCCGCTCTTGCCGAAGGTCGGCGCGGGCAAGCGCGCCTCGAACAGCAGGTCGTCGATCGAAGCGCCGACGATGTAGCAGAAGAACCCGAGCCCGAACACGCCGAACACGATGCTCGGCACGCCGGCCAGATTGTTGACGGCGATGCGGATCAGGGAGATCAGCGGACCGGCCTTCGCGTACTCGCGCAGGAAGAGCGCGGCGAGGACACCGAACGGGACGACGGCGATGCACATCAACAGCGTCATCAGCACGGTGCCGAAGATCGCCGGGAACACGCCGCCTTCGTTGTTCGACTCGCGCGGTTCGTCGGTCAGGAACTCGGACCAACGCGAGACGTACACGCCGAACTTGCCGCCGAAGCCAAGCTGGTTCGCGGGGTAGGCGCGCACGATGTCCATCAGGTGGATCAGCTTCCCGCGACCAGCGGCCGTCGCGAACCAGATCGCATGCCGGTTCGCGCCACGGGCGATGTCCTCGATCTCGCGGGTGACCCGCGAAGTCTCGGTGCGCACGAGATCCGACTCGCGCTCGAAGCGTTCGAACGCGGCGACGTACTCGGCCGGCGGCTCGCCGAGGTCACGTCCGATCGCGGCGAGTCGCCGCTCCAGCGTCGCGACCGCGGCCTCGTCGCCCTCCAGTCGGGCAGTGCGGAGCGAATGTCTGGTCGCGACCCAGGCAGGGTGCGGCTCGACCTCGAGTTCGACCTCGCGGAGCGCGATCCGCGCGGCCTCCTCCCGAGCTGCCAGCTCGCCGATGTCGTGCTTGCGC
Organism: Planctomycetota bacterium; assembly: GCA_020425915.1. Classification (GTDB taxonomy): domain Bacteria; phylum Planctomycetota; class UBA1135; order UBA1135; family UBA2386; genus JAGQQZ01. Next base: position 7,042 of record JAGQQZ010000412.1, read on the forward strand.
TTGTGGTGGATCAGCTCGCTTTGCGCCGCGACGAAGTCGTGGAACTCGAGGTACTTGTCCCAGGTCGGTTGAGCGCCGTGCACGGTCTCCGCCACCGCGAACACGCGGTCGCCGGGTCGAACCTCGGCGAGCGGCAGCAGCAGCTCGAAGCGTGAGGAGTTCTCACGCCGTTCGACCGCCCACATCACCTCGACGGCGTCCGCCCCCGGCGCACTGTGCAGCCGCTCGACGAGCTTGTTCGCCTCGGCGCGGGCGTCGGCCTCGACCCACTTGTCCGGAGCGACGCCGACCTGCACGAAATGGAGGTCGGCGTACGTGTCGGGGAACCCGTAGAAGCGCCCCCACTCGACGCGCTCGAGGACGACGGCCCAGTCCGGTTCGCCCTCGTCGGTGATGTCGGAGTCGAGGACCCATTGGAAGTGGGTCCCGGTCAGGTCGTAGTTGCCGGTCCGCAGCATGCGGCGCCGGACTTCCTGGGTCTCACCCTCGGGCGTGAACCAATCGGTTCGCGTCAGTTCGCCCATGATCCGACCTTCGGAGGTCGAGACCGCGAGGACCTCGGCGGGCCAGAACGTCGCGAACCCGCGAGCCGCCACCCAGACGAGCAGGACCGAGATCATCGCGATGCAGATCACGAGCGACGCGCCAGCGAGCCAGAGCATCGGCTCACCGCGCGCGAGCAGCGTGGTCTGCACGCCGTGTGTTTCGCTTCGCGAGGCGCTCATAGCTGGAAGGCCCGGCGACGGAACCTGATTCGGACCGACTCGGCAATCGTGTTGATGACGAACGTCATCGCGAACAGCACGAGTGCGGCGAGGAACAACGTCTTGTAGTGGGTCGAGTCACGCACGGCTTCGGGCAGTTCGGTCGCGATGTTCGCGGACAGCGTCCGGAAACCGTTGAACACGTTCATGCTCAGCAGAGCGGTGTTGCCCGCGGCCATGAGCACGATCATGGTCTCACCGACGGCGCGGCCGAGCCCGACCATGCTGGCGGAGAACAGTCCGCTCATCGCGGTCGGGACCACGACACGCCAGGCGGTCTGCCAGGAAGTGGCGCCCGCGCCGAGCGCCGCCGCGCGGAGGTGCGAGGGCACGCTCGACAGTGCGTCCTCCGCGATCGTGTACATGATCGGGATCACCGCGAACCCCATCATGAACCCGACGACGAGCGCGTTACGCGGATCGAAGCCCTCGATCGGCGAGATGTCCAGGGCACCGATCTCGACGCCGGAACGGAGATCGCCCGGGACCAGCCAGGCCAGCCCGAACGCCACGCCCACGACCGCGATCGACGCCACGACGAACTTCGCGAGGTGCGCCAGACCGGCGGTCTGCGCGCTCCACTTCCGGCCCGCGTTGCGCAGCCAGGGAGTGACGTAGAGCGAGGTCGCCAAGGTCACGACGAGGATCGAGATCGGCAGGAGCAGCATCATCCAACCGGAGACCGCGCTGCCAGCCTGCCCGTCGAGCCAGTCGTGCACACTTCCCGCGAACATCACGCGCTCGAGGAAACGACCGAACGGGGCCACCGCAGACAAGCCGATCATCGATGCGACGAACGTCAGGCCGAGCCGATACCGATCTGCACGCCAACGGAGCGAGGGCGGCAACGCTTGCACGATGTGGGCACCGAGCAGGATCGAGATCGGCACGGTGATGAACACCGCGAGGACCGACGCGAGGTTGCCCTGCACGAGCGGCGCGACCACGACCGCGCCGAGGAAGCCGAGCACGACCGACGGCAAGCTCGCCATGGTCTCGACGATCGGCTTGATGATGCTCTTGAGACGCCCGCGCAGGAACTCGCTGGTGTAGATCGCGGCCAGGATCGCGAGCGGCAACCCGATCAGCATCGAGTAGATCGTGGCCTTGATCGTGCCGAACACGAGCGGGACGAGCGAGATCTTCGGTTCGAACGCGTCGTCAGCACTGGACGACTGCCACTCGTAGCTCGGCTCGTCGTAGCGCTCGTACCAGACCTTGCCGAACAACGCGCTCAACGACGCGTCGGCGTGTTTGGGATCGAACGGCCAGCGCCAGGTTCCGACGTCCGTCCCGGCGAGCACGGCGTCCGACTTCGGCGCGAACGCGAGCGAACGGATCGGCGAGTTCCCGTCGGTATGCAGCTCGGCGAGCAGCTTGCCGGACGTCATGTAGTACGAGCGGATCGTCCCCGCGTCGTTGCCGACCAGGAACATCCGCATCCGCGACGACGAGGCGAAGCAAGTGATCGCGTCCGCATCGAGCGGTTCGAACTCTCGCGCGCGCGCGAGCGAGACACCGTCGTCCGCCTCGCTGTCCGGGTGCACGAACCAGGCGGACAAGCCGCCGTGGTCGTGGCCGATCAGCAACGTCGAGCCGCCGAGCAGGACGTCGACGGCCGAGATGCCAGAACCCGAGCTCGAGCGCACGTCACGGGTCTCGACCAGCTCGGCCGCTCGCGGGTCACGAATCCGGTGCCGCTGCAGCTCGCCGCCGGACCAGATCAGCGACAGGTTCGTGCCGAAGTCGGTCAGCGCCGCGAACCGCGGCTTGTCGGCGGACTGGACCTGGATCTCCACCGGGTCCTTCCATTCCTGTTCGAGCTCGCCCCACAGGTTCGTCTCTTCGATCCGACGACGCACGAACACGCGACCGTCGTCGGAGATCCCTGCCAGGACCAGGCACTCGTTCCCCACGGCGCGCTGCACCGACAGGAACCCGCCCCCCGGCGCGAGCCGGTGCGGACCATCGACGGTGATCGCCGGCGTCTGCACCCGGAACTGTCCGAGCGGCGTCCGTTCGGCGACACCCTGGTCGGTCCGACCGGCCTGCTCGACGTCGAGCTTCCGCAGCGCGGCGGGAATGTCGTCGGCCTCGCGGTATTCCGTGCCGAAGGCCACCGTCAGCAGCACGATGCGACCGTCGTCGAGACCGAGCACGTAGTCGCGCCCGTCGGGCGATCTGCCGACCGCGGTGATCTGCGTCACCGACTCCTCGATGACCGCGCGCCGCTCGATCAGCGAGTCGTCGAACATCCGCACGAGGTCGAGATGGCCGGACCGATCGAGGCGCCAGCCGATCAGACCGTACTCGTCCGAGCCGACCGCGATCGCCGTTTGCTCGGCGACCTCCTTGCCGGTCAGGCTCGTCGCGGCGCCGACCTCGGCGGAGCGGAACAGGTCGAGGACCGTCCAGACGAGGAACACGAACACGCCACAGACGGCGATGATCGTCCCGAGTCCGCCACTGGTGATGATCCAGCGTGACAAGAACTCGGAGACGCGGACCGAGGTCCGTGTCTTGTGCCGGCGGCGGCGGCGTTGTCCGTCGGTTTGAGCCATGGGAAGTAGGGACGCCGCGTGATCCGGCGAGAGACGAGGGCGGATCGGTGTCCCTACACCGACCCGCCGCATCGTAGGCCGCAGGATCTGCGACGCTACTTCCGCATGCCCGCTTCGGCGGGCTCCTTCACGGCGGCGGGCTCGAGGTCGATGCCGACCATCGCGAGCTGCTTCTGGCAGATGCTGAACGGCAGCGGCAGGTAGCCGTCCTTGACCACGACGAGCTGGCCTTCGCGGCTGAACACGTAGCGCAGGAACTCACGACGCAGCGGATCGAGCTGGTCGTTCGGCTTGTGGTTGACGGTCAGGTAGAGGAACCGGCTGAGCGGGTACTCGCTGGCCGTCTTCGCGCTCGGGGCGATGAAGTCATCGCCGTCCTTGGCCAGCGGGACGACCGCGACGTCCGCCGTGCGGTAGCCGATGCCACTGTAGCCGATGGCAAACTTGTCGTTCGCGACGCCCTGGACGACGGCGGCGCTGCCGCCCTGCTCCTTGACCTCGCTCTTGTAGTCGCCCTCGAACAGCGCCTTCTTCTTGAAGTAGCCGTAGGTGCCCGACGCCGAGTTGCGGCCGTAGAGGCTGATCGGCTTGTTGGCCCACTCACCGGTCAGGCCGAGCTGGCCCCACGTCGTGATGTCTTCCTTGAAGCCACCCTTGCGGTTCTTCGAGAAGATCGCGTCGATCTGCGCGAGCGTCAGGCCGGTCTTGGCGATCGGGTTGTCCTTGTGGACGAACACCGCGAGCATGTCGATCGAGGTACCGATCTGCGTCGGCTTGTAGCCGAACTCCTTCTCGAACTCGTCGGCTTCCTTGTCCTTGATCTTGCGGCTCATCGGCCCGAACGAAGCCGTGCCAGCGATCAGAGCCGGCGGCGCGGTGCCACTACCCTTGCCCTCGATCTCGACCTGGACGTTCGGGTACTGCTTCTGGAACCCCTCGGCCCACAGGGCCATGAGGTTGTTCATCGTGTCGGAGCCAACGCTCTTGATGTTGCCCGAGACACCCGAGGTCTTGACGTAGCTCGGGAGCTTGGGGTCGACCTTCGACTGCGCGAAGGCGAACGGGGTGATGAGAGAGAGGGCGAAGGCCGCCCCGAACAATCCGCGGGTCTGAAACATGATTCAGGTGTTGGTGAATGGGATCTCCGGCGGGGATTGGCCCACCGACCGCTGCGGACCGTAGCTCGATCCAACGCCTGCGAGCGTGTGCGTTTCGACAAGATTCGATAAAGGCCCTGGCCGCGGGCGCCGAGAGCCCGACCGACGTAACACGAATCTTGGAAATGCCTTACGGCGATCGTTCCGATTCAGAATCCGCCGTGCCGGACGATCTCGCCTTCGACCATGAAGATCACGTCCTCGGCGATGTTGGTCGCCTGATCACCGATGCGCTCGAGGTTGCGCGAGATCGTGATCACGGCCGTCGCCCGCTCGACCTGGTCGGAGTGCTGGCGCATCAACGTCTGCATCTCGTCGAACGTCCGTCGGTGGATCTCGTCGACCTCGTCGTCGGCGATCAGCACCCGACGCGCCTTGTCGACGTCGACCGCGACCAGAGCACCCAAGCTGTCGCGGACCATCTCCTCGACCTTGGTGACCATCGAGCGAATCCCGGTCGGCATCGGCGCCGGCGGCAGCTTCGCGAGCATCACCGCGCGCTCGGCGATGTTGACCGCGAGGTCGCCCATGCGCTCCAGGTCGTTGTTGACCTTGAGGGCGGCGACGATGAACCGAAGGTCGGTCGCGACCGGCTGCTGCAACGCGAGCACCTTCAGGTACTCCTCTTCGATCGCGACCTCACGTTCGTCGATCTCGCGGTCGCCGGCGAGCACCTCCTCGGCGAGGTCGAGCTTGCGCTCGAACACGGCGACCGTCGCCTTGTGGATGGCGACCTCCACGAGCCCGCCGACGGCGAGGAGTTGCTTCTTCAGTTCGTCGAGGT
>JAGQQZ010000413.1 GCA_020425915.1 Planctomycetota bacterium
GCTCCGCGTAGACGTCGTTGACTTCCCACAGCGTCGCGAGCACGAAACGGACTCCGGCCGCGTGGAACGCCTGCCGCAACGACGCGAGGCCGGTGCCGCCGCGGCGCACGCCGAGCGAGGTGTTGCAGGCCGACAGCGTCGTGAGGTAGCAGCTCGACAGGTCGAGCTGCGCGATCTCCTCCGCGGTCAGGATGCCCTCGCGGCGGCCGAGTTCGTCGGGCGGCAGGTTCGCGCCGGCGAGCGCGAGGCCGGTCAACGAGAACGGCGACAGTCGTGAGACTCGGTCCTGGGCCGCGTCGAAGCGAGCGAGCGCGGAGCCGTCCTCCGCGTCATCGGTCGCGCGCCACGCGGAGGTGGGCGCGAAGTAGCCGTGGGTCGCGAGGTGCAGGTATGTCTTGCCGGGAGCCTGTGCGACGAACGCCGCTTCGCTCGCTGCGCCTTCGCGCAGCACCGTTGGCGTCGCGTCCTCGAACGTGCGCTCGAACATCTTGCCGACGCGCTGCGCCTCGGTGTTGAACAGGTCGGCGAACGCCTTCGGCGTCGCGCTCCCGCCCGGCTGGTCGCCCGCGCCGCGATCGGTCGACGATGCGTCGGCGACGATCGGCGTCGACGTCGCCGCGAACACCGGCGCTGGAGCATCGGGTTTCGAGTCGTAGTCGACGCTGCCGAGCGTCAGCGCGGTCGGTTCCTTCGTCGACTCGGCAGGTCCGAGCAAGAGGGTCCGCAGCGACGGAACGATCTGCACATGGAACGTCTCGCCGAACGTTCGGCCGTCCGCCATCGGCAGGTCGTCGATCGGCACGAGTTGCAGTTCGTCAGCGAGCGACACGACGAGACTCTCGGTGCCGTCGGGCAAGGACCCGAGCAACGGGTCGACGAGCAGGCGCCGGAGCTCCGTGAACCGAGCCCCGAGCTTCGAGCCCGTCTCGCGGCCGCCGCTACGGGTGCCGTCGAGCGCGAGTCGACGCACGTTCGCGATCAGATTCTCGACCTCGGCACTCGGCGCGAGCGAATGCCAGGTCACGTCACCCGACTTCGTGAGGACGAAGGCCGCGAAGCGTTGCTCGGACGTCGTGACCCAGGGCTTCTCCGCGTCGTTGGTCCGATGCGCGTAGGTCAGGAACGCGACCGCCGCCTCGCCGGTCTCGAGACCGTTCGCTAGGGCCTCGGCCGTCGGAACGGCTCGCAGTTCCTCGGGCACGGACTCGAGCAGCGCGCGCTCCGCGGTGTCCCTCGCGAGCACCGCCTGGCGGATCGCGTCGTCGCGGCCGATCCGATGGCCGGCGGCATCGGTGCGACCTTCCGGTGGGAGGCCGATCGCGTCGTCGAGCGCCTTGCTCGCGATGGCGATCGCTTGCACGTGCGGTTCGAATTCGTCGGTGTTTCGCTCGCGGGCCTCTCGAAGCAATCGCGTCGTGTGTGCCTGCGCGCTTCGGATCGCGGTCAGCAGTGCGAGCGAGTGCTTCGCGAGCGATGCCTCGAGTTGCGGCGGCAACGCGCGGTCCTCGCCTGTCGCGGCGATCTCGTCCAATAGCGAGCCGCCAAGTGACAGAGGTTTCGTGGCAGCGACCGCGAGTTCTGCCACGTCTCGAATCGACGCCGGAGACCTCGACACGCGCGTGATCGCGCTGGCTGCGGCTGCGTTGTACAGCTGTGCGGCGCCCGGTAGATCGCCGAGCGCCCGCGTCGTGTTGGCGAGGCTCTGGCGTGCTGACTGCAGGTCGGGGTGGTCGTCGGGAAGCGACTTGGCGCGGACCTCGAGGACCGTCTCCTGGAGCGCCAGGGCGCCCGCGAGATCACCGAGCTCCTTCTTGGTGGCGGCGAGGTTCTGCCGTGCTGCCTGCACGTCGATGTGGTCGTCGGGCAGGGACCGGGAGCGGACCGCCAACACCTTCTCGTACAGAGTGAGTGCAGCCTGCAGGTCGCCGAGGTCGTACTTCGTGCCGGCGAGGCACTGGCGTGCTCGCTGCAGGTCGGGGTGGTCGTCCGGGAGGGTCTTGGACGAGATCGCGAAGACCTCCTCGTCGAGTGCGAGGGCGCCAGGCAGATCGCCGAGTGCGCTCTTCGTGTTGGCGAGGTTCTGACGTGCCGTCTGCAAGTCGGGGTGATCGTCGGGGAGGGACTTCGAGCGGACCTCGAAGACCTTCTCCTCGAGTGCGAGAGCGCCCGGTAGATCGCCGAGTGCCTTCTTGGTCACGGCAAGGTTCCCGCGTGCCGTCTGCAAGTACGGGTGATCGTCGGGGAGGGATTTGGACAAGATCGCGAGGACTTTCTCCTCGAGCACGAGGGCGCCCGGCAGATCGCCGAGCTGCCTCTTGGTAGCGGCGAGGTTCTGACGGGTCAGTTGCAGGAGAGGGTGGTCGTCGGGAAGGGTCTTGGAGCGGACTGCGAATACCTTCTCTAGGAGGTCGAGAGCGCCCCGCAGATCGCCGAGGGCCATCTTGGTCGCGGCGAGGTTGCCGCGTGCCGTCAGCACGCGGGGATGGTCGTCGGGCAGGGTCCGGGAGTAGACGTCGAAGATCTCCTCCTCGAGCGCGAGGGCGCCCTGCAGATCGCCGAGCGAGAACTTCGTGTTCGCGAGGCTTCCGCGGGCCGCCTGGAGGTCGGGGTGGTCGTCGGCGAGAGTCTTGGAGCGGACCGCGAAGACCTTCTCCTGGAGTGCGAGGGCACCCTGCAGATCACCGAGTGCCTTCTTGGTGCGGGCGAGGACCTCACGCGCCGTCTGCAGGTCGGGGTGATCGTCGGGGAGGGACTTGGAGCGGACCTCGAGGATCTTCTCTTGGAGAGCGAGGGCGCCCGGCAGATCACCGAGCCGCTTTCTCGTCAGGGCGAGACTCTCGCGGGCTCGCTGCAGGTCTGGGTGGTCGTCGGGCAGGGACTTGGAGCGGACCGCGAAGACCTTCTCTTGGAGCGCGAGCGCGCCTGTCAGATCGCCGAGCGCCTGCTTGGTCCAGGCGAGGTTCTCGCGCGCTGCCTGCAAGTCGGGGTGATCGTCGGGCAGGGATTCGGACCACACCGCGACGACCTTCTCCCGAAGGGCGAGGGCACCCGCCGGATCGCCGAGCGCCTCCTTGGTCTCGGCGACGCATTGGCGTGCTCGCTGCAGTTCTGGGTGTTCGTCGGGCAGGATCTTGGAGCAGACCGCGAGAATCTTCTCGAACAGCGCGAGGGCGCCCGGCAGATCACCGAGGATCGACTTGGTCGCGGCGAGGTTCCAGCGCGCTCCCTGTAGGCCGCGATGTTCGTCGGGGAGAGTCCGGGAGCGATGTTCGAGGATCGCCGCCTCTGCGTCGTGCTCCGTGCTTGGGTCGTGGGCGCGGCGAGCCGTCGTGCTCAGGTCCCAGAGTGCCCCCTCCACCGCGGCGAGCCACTCGGGCGATGCCCCTTCCAACTTCGCGCTCGCGAGCGCGCGCTGGCACGCGATCCGGGCACCCGCCAGGTCCCCCTTCTTCACCAGCGTGTCCGCTTCCGCGACCAGCGCCTCCAACTCCTTCACCGCTGCGGCGAACTCGGCCGGATGTGCGGGAGGTTCGTCGGGCTGCTGTGCCCAGGTCGGAGTGGCGCTCCAGTACGAGATCGCGGCCACGAGGCATGCTCGGGCGAACCACGTCGCGACGGCACCAACAGGGAGCTTCCTCATCTCGCGCATCCTACATGACGCGCGGAGGCCCGCCCGGACCTACCGCGCGGTCCGATGCGAGCCTCGGAGTGGCGTTCCGGGCATGATCGTGGCCGACGACGCGACCACCGCGCGTCCTGGAACGCACCCGCGCTCACGGCAGCAGCGCGATGCCACACGCCAAGTAGAGCGAGATCGCGAATGCGCTGATCAGCAGGCTCGCCAGGTCATCCGCGTAGCGGGGGGTCGTGAGAAGGGCGTCGTTCAGGCTTCGGGCGTTCATGTTTGGCTCCTGTCGTTCTGGGCTTGTCTGGGTCAGGGGGATTCCTGACACCGGGCGAAGCACCGATTCCCGAGTTCCGTCACACGTGCCGTGGACGAATTCGACAGCGGAGCACCGCGTCGGCCCTAGGCGATCCAGCCGGCCATGGCGGCCAGGAGCACGATCGACCAGACCGGGACGCGTTTCGACACGAGCGCGGCGAGTGCGGCGATCGCGATCACCGCGGAGGTGGGGTCGACGATCCCGGCGGGCAGGACCGGATCGTAGAACGCGGCGGCCAGCAACCCGACGACCGCGGCGTTCGTGCCGCGCAGGGCGCGGCGGGCCACGTCGTAGCGGCGGAGTCGCGACCAGAGCGGCAAGGCGCCGGCGACGAGGAGGAACGTCGGGCAGAAGATGCCGAGCGTGCAGATCGCAGCACCCGCGATCCCGTTCGGTGGTTGCTCCATCGACGCGCCCAGGAATCCGGCGAACGTGAACAGCGGACCCGGTACGGCCTGCGCGGCGCCGTAGCCGGCGAGGAACACGTCGTGGCCGAGCCAGCCCCGGCCGACGACTTCGTCCTCGAGCAGCGGTAGCACGACGTGGCCGCCGCCGAACACGAGCGAACCGCTGCGGTAGAAGCCGTCGAAGTAGCGCAACGCGTTCGAGTCGACGGCGGCGGCGAGGAACGGCAGGCCGACCAGCATCGCGAAGAACCCGACCAGCGCGACGCGCGATCCCGGCACGCGGATGTGTGGGTCGCCGCCGGCGCCCGGGCCCGACGACTCGAGCAGCACTGCCCCGAGGATCGCCGCGGTCACGATCGCCAACACCTGTGACCACGCGGACGGGAACAGCGCGAGCCCGACGGCGGTCGCGACGGCGATCGCGATCGTCGACGGCGCGCGACACAGCTTGCTCGCCATGCCCCAGATCGCGTGCGCGACCACCGCGACGGCCGCCGCTTTCATGCCTTGGAGCAGGCCGGCGTCCGCGAGCACCGCGCTGTTCTCGAGGCCGTAGGCGAACAGCACGAGCAGCGCGACGGACGGCAGCGTGAACCCGAGCCATGCGATCAGCCCGCCGACCCAGCCGCCGCGCTTCAGTCCGATTGCGTAGCCGATCTGGCTGCTCGCCGGTCCCGGCAGGAATTGGCACAGCGCGACGAGGTCCGCGAACTCGTGCTCGTCGAGCCAGCGCTGGCGCTCGACGTATTCGGCCCGGAAGTAGCCGACGTGGGCGACCGGGCCGCCGAAGCTCGTGCAACCGAGCTTGAGGGTGGTTCCGAGGATCCGAAGCAGTTCCACGGAGCGAAGCCTACGTGCCGCGCACCGTAACGGCGATGCCGTTGGGGATGGCGGTTCCGGACCAAACCGGGGAGAATGGCCAGGCCTTGGACCGAGCGATCGCTCCGCCGAGTCTTCCATTCGATGTGGCGCAACGCCCGGACGAGGCTATCCGCAGACCCCGGTCGACTTGGCTCCGAGTCGACCCTGAGCAGGAGGACCTCGATGTCGATCGGCAAGAAGCTGCTGGTGTTCTCACCCAAGGACGAACACGCGACGGATCTCGTAGCGGCCACCTCGGACTGGGGGTGTCTCGTCACCACCTGTGAGACGCTGGAGCAATTCCGCGGCCGGTTGGAAGGCGGCGACTTCGACATCGTGCTGTGCGAGGAGTCCGCGACACTGAAGTCGCTGATCGCGGAGTCCGATCCGGGTGGCGAGATCCTGCGGACGCCGCTTGCCGAGATCGAGAAGCGTCACATCCTGCGGGTGCTCTCCGCGACGAACGGCAACAAGACGCGCGCCGCCAAGATCCTCGGGATCGACGCGAAGACGCTCTACAACAAGCTCAAGAACTACGGCGCCGCCGCGCAGTCGGCGCGCGCGCGCAAGCGCGCGGGCGAATCCGGCGCGGCCGGGTCCTAGACTCCGCGCCACGGAGGCCATCGGGCCGACGGAGCGAATCACGATGCGAATTCGAAGCTGCTTGATCGCGGTCGGCTTGGCGACCGTCGTCTCCGCCCAAGAAACTGCGCCTGCCGCGCCGGACCCGAGCGTGTTCGCGCAGCGGCGCCAACAGCTCATGGAGCGGCTCGGCGAAGGCGTGGTGCTGCTCCGCAGCGCGCCGAAGCAGGCGTCGATGGAGCAGTTCTATCAGGACCACGAGTTCTACTGGCTGACCGGGATCTCCGAGCCGGGGACCGCGGCGCTGCTCTTCCCGAAGACCGGCAAGTCGGTGCTGTTCGTGCCGCCCTACAGCCGCTTCACGGCGACTTGGGATGGCGATCGGTTGGTCCCGGGTGAAGAGTCCGCCGAGCAAACCGGCTTCGACGAGTGCGTCAGCGTGCGAACGCTCCGCCGCGCGCTGCGTGACGCGCTCGCACCCGAAGGGGAGGACGCGGAGTCGGCGCCGAGGCCCAAGCTGTGGGCGGTCCTGTCGCCGTCGCCGAACCGCACCGCGACGTCCAACACAGCGCGTGGAGCGGCGCAGGCGCAGAAGGCGGACTTCCTCGACGGGCGGCCGGAGCGCAACGAAGTGATGTCCGAGCGGCTCGAGGAGTTGTTCGGAGTGAAGGCGGAGGACATCACGCCGTTCCTCGACCTCATGCGTGGCGTGAAGGACGCCGACGAGATCGCGCAGATCCGCGCCGCGACCGACGCCGCCGTGCAGGGCATCGCGGAAGCGATGAAGAGTGCGGAGGTCGGGATGTTCGAGTACCAGATCGCCGCGGTCGCGCGCTACGTGTTCTCGCGGCTCGGCGGCGGACCCGATGCGTACGCGCCGATCGTCGGTGCCGGCCCGAACGGTTGCGTCCTGCACTACAGCGCGAACTCGCGCCAGACCGTCGACGGCGACCTGATCGTCATGGACTACGGCCCGACCGTGCACGGATACGCGACCGACGTGACGCGGACCTTCCCCGCGAATGGCAAGTTCACCGCGGCGCAGCGCAAGCTCGTCGAGGCCGTGCACGAGGTCCAGCGTTTGCTGATCGCCGAGGTCCGGCCGGGTGCGCGCCTCAGCCAACTGTCGGCGATGTGCACGCGCTTGCTCGCCGAACGCGGATACGTGTCGATCCACGGACCGTCGCACCACGTCGGACTGGCGGTGCACGACATGGGTGGTGACCGGTTGCTGCCGGGCATGGTCATCACGGTCGAACCGGGGGCCTACTTGGTCGACGAAGGGATGGGGTGCCGGATCGAGGACACGGTGCTCGTGACGGAGGATGGGTGTGAGAATCTGTCGGGTGCGCTGCCGGCGGATCCGGATGGGATCGAGGCGTTGATGGCGGAGAAGGGGATCGCGCAGCAGGCGATTGGGTTGCCGCGGTAGCGGGCTGGCTGGTTGGCTGGCTCGCGTGCTGGGCTCGCGAGCGCTCGGGATCAAAGGCAAGACGCGGGAGCTCCCCTCGTTTGCCCCGTCAC
>JAGQQZ010000414.1 GCA_020425915.1 Planctomycetota bacterium
CGGGACCGCACGTGGACGGACTCGTACGACTTCGCGGACTCCCCCCGGCCGGCACGCTCGCGGTCGTCGTCGAACCACTCGGCGACGACTACGAGATCACGCGCCAACGCAACCTCGACCTCGGCGCGCTCGGGTCGATGCCGATCGAGATCACGCTGCACCACCGCGCGCCCGTGACGATCCACGTCGAGGACGAGGACGGCGCGCCGGTGGCGAGCAGCCACGTCCGAATCGTGCAGTGCCGGGACGGCGAAGCGCTCGCGCCCGACACGCTCGTCATCGACCGTTCGACGACGGTCTACAACATGCACCCGCGCCGCAAGGCCGGCTGGCCGGTCGCATTCGCGGTCGACGAGGGCGAGACCGACACGAACGGCGACGTCACGCTGCGCTGCGTGCCGAACGCACCGAGCGTCGGCATCCTCGTGACGGGAAGCGCACACGCGACCCGCATCGTGTCCGACGCGCGACTCGACCCCGCGGACCCGACCGTGGTCACCGTCGGCCGCGCCAGCGGCGTCCGCGGTCGGCTCGAACCGGCGGGCGCGCTCGCGCGCTTCTCGCCGAACCCCGAGGCGCCGGACAAGAACCGCGTCTCGATCGCCGTCAGGCGCCCCGGCGAACCGATCACGCCCCGCCCCGGCTCGCGCGGCAAGGGCTACGCGATCGCCGCCGACGGGAGCTTCACGATCCCCGACCTCGAACCCGGCCGCTGGGAAGTCGTGCTCTACTGGATGCGCGCGACCTCGGCTCGCAGTTCCACCGGCACGGTGCTCGAACCACCGCTCGGCAGCGTCGAGGTCCAGAGCGGCGAGACGACGTCCGTCTCCTACGACCTGACGCGATTCCTCCCCGCGATCGTCCGCGGCGTGGCCTCCCTCGACGGCGTTCCGGTCACCGACGCCCTCGTCACCCTCGAGGGCGAACGCCGATCGGACGACGGGACTCCGCAACCGGAACGCGACCTCGGCGGCATTCGCTCCAACGCCGACGGCAAGTTCGCGATCGGCGGCCTGCTACCGGGGCACTACGTCGTCCGCGCGCACACGATCGACGAGGCGGGGAACGAACGAACGCTCTGGTCCGAGGCGTTCGACGTCGCGCGCGGTGCGGAGATCGACCGCGTGTTCCACATGCGGTGATCCACCGGCTCAATCCGGGTCCCCGACGGCGTAGTACCACGGGCCGAACAGATGCCGCGGTACGGAGCCGTCGATCCGCAGCTCGTCGAGTCCATCGGGCGCGTACACGATGACGAGCCGCTCGTAGGACTCGTACCAGCCGAACGACGCGGTGTTCGGAATCGGCCGGAAGTCCTCGTCGCGCGCGTGGCCCAGTTCCCACTCCTGCATCCAGTCGGGTGCTTCGCCTTCACAAGCAGCGCGAAGCGCGTCCTCGTTGCGCCACACGAACGACGTGATCGGTGCTCGCGTCAGGAATGCGACGACGAGGACCGCGACCAGAGCCAGGTACGAGTAGCTCTCGCCGTGCAACACCCAGAGATCCTCGGGGCGGCGCAGCAGATCCCGCACCGTCGCCACGAACAGCAGCGTCGGCAGCACGATCGCCAAGAGTCCCAACCACGTGAGCATCAGGATCACCTGCCAACGGAATCGCGCCACCATCTCGACCTCGAACACGGTCATCGCGACTCCCAGACCGACGGCCGTGCCCGCGAGGACGCGATGGAACCGGGCCCAGCGTCGGCTTTCACCGGCCGCATCCTCCTCCCACGCAAACCGTGTGCGGCTGCGGACGATCGTCGAATACGTCACGTGCACGGCGAGCGCGACCGCGATCCACGGCACGAACAGGCTGGGATCGTGCCACACGTCGCATCCGAACAGCACGATCCCGCCCCCGCAGACCACGACGACGACGAAACAGCCACAACCCGCGATGTCGAGGGATTCGCAGAAGGTCGAGCGGGTGGGCGGCATGGGTGCGCGCTATCAGTCGGTGAAGATCCGAATCCGACTCGCGGAATGGACCAAGAGCAGCCCGACGACGACGAGACGCCAGGCGCCGTTCCGGTAGCGCGTCGACGGATTCGAGAACGATGCCTGTTCGGGATCCCGATCTTGCATGGCGTTTGCACCTCGCATCCACATGAGCATCGAGAACGCGATAGCCAGACCCAGCCAAGCGATCCCGGCGACGAACCATATGTCGCCGTCCACGTCGATCAGACTCGCCACTGTGCCACTGCCGATCGCAACCACGAAGAGTCCGGACTCGATCGTGCCCGACACGCGCCTCCCACCGGTAGCTGACAACCGCGGCGAAGCGTTATGCCGAACGAAGTCGAGGTAGGACGAGTGCACGTGCACGACACCGAGGACCAGGCCAGCGAACAACCACGGTCGGAGCACGTCCGCGACCGGGCCGAGGCATCCCGAGATCCCGATTCCGATGGACCCCAACAAGAACGCCAGCGCGGCGAAGACGCAGCCGCAGCCGGCGTAGTCGGAGATCTCACGGGGATCGATCGGATCGGGCACCGCGCCCAGCTTTACTTTGCAAAGTTCTGGACCGCAAGCCGGTCGTCGGTTGGCTATGCTGCCGGCATGAGAGGTTGGGTCGTCTTCGGAGTCCTCGCGGTGTGCGCGCTCGTCGTCTGGTCCCTGTGGCCGGCCGAGGACATGCCGCGACGCGCCGACCCGACGCCGGAGCCGGCCGTGACCGACACGCCGGATGCCGCCGAGGTCGTGACCGCGGAGACTGCCGGGGCGAACGCGGTCGAGGATTCCGCCGATGCTCTCGCGCGCCACGAAGTTCTCGAGCGCGAAGCCGTCCGGCCGGCGATCGTGCGAGGTCGCGTCGTCACGACCCACGGTGACCCGATCGCGGGATGCACGGTCGTGCTCGGAGCACACTCGCGAAACCGCGACGAGACTCGAACCTACGAGTGGAAGAATGGCGCGATCTCGTGGGAGCCGCCCGCCGAGGTCACGACGGAGCCGGACGGTGCGTTCGCGTTCTCGTTCGTGCCACCACCGACCTACTCGATCCACGTGCGCGTGCGTTGTGACGGGTACGCCAACGGGACCGTGACTTGGCCAGGTCTCGCACCCGCGTCGGTCACGGACTTGGGCGACGTCGTGTTGCCGTCCGGGGCCATCGTGACCGGGCGAGTCATCGATACCGATGGTCGGCCCGTGCCAGAGACCAGCGTCTCGTTCCGCGCGGAGAACGTACCGAGGCCAGCGAGCGGCGAGTTCTCGACCGCGAGCAGCGTCTCGACCCGAACCGACGATGCCGGCGCATTCGCGACCGGCTCCGGACTCACACCGGGTGCGTGGTCCGCAACCGTCAGGGGACGGAGACTAGCCGCGCCCACGCGATTCGTGATCGAACCCGAGCAGCGCACGTGTTCGGTCGAGATCCACGTGAGTCCGAGCGAGGACCTCAGCGGCCTGCCGGACGCGATCACTGGCGTCGTCGTCGACGAAGCGGGGGATCCGATCGCGGGCGCGGAGTTGTCGCTCAACCCGAAGTCGTCCGCCCTGCCGGCGTCGGTCCGATCCCTGGACGATGGGTCGTTCAGGATCCCACGACCACGCGAGGTCACGTCGAAGTGGGCCACGATCTATGCGGAACTCGAGGGCTACTCCCAGGGACCGCAATTCAGCCCCCACGCATGGGGCGCCACGGACGTTCGGATCGTCCTACGGCGGACGGCGTCGCTCTCGGTTCGCGTGACGGATGAAGCCACCGGGCAACCCATCGAGGACTACGCGCTGCGCGTGATGCCCGCACCTGGCGGCGGGCACACCGTCACCAGTTCGTCCGACTACGACCTGCGTTGCGGCGGCTCGCATCCCAACGGGGTCTGCAAGGTCACCGACCTCGTACAGCACTGGTACCTCGTGTGGATCGAGACGCGGGATCCGGGCTGGCACCAATCTGGCCCGCTCGAGGTCGACATGGCCGAGTGCGTTCGGGTCGACATCCCGATGCGCCGCGCCACGCAACGGATCCTCCGTGTCGTCGATGCGAGCGGCGAGCCAATCGCGGGTGTCCACGCCGAGCTGTTGGTGCCGCGCACCGGCATGCGCGTCGACCTCGCGACCTGGGCGAACACGATGAACGGGAACACGACGACCCTTCCAAACCAAGCCATGCTGGTGTGGCGCGACGTGACGGACGCGCACGGCGAAGCGCGTGTCGAGGCACACGGCGGAATGCTCGCGTCGCTCCGCTTGTTCGGCGCGGGACAGTCGCCGCTCGTCGTGCATGACGTTCGGCTCGACACCGTCGCCGACCCGTGGGTCGTCACCGTCGGGGGTGGCGCCACGGTGTTCGGCTCGATCGGTCCGCCCGCGCTGCTCGATCAATTGTTCTCGACCGAAGGTTCGCCGGGGATCCAGCGCGCACCGGGCCTGCGACTCGTCGACGGCTCGGGCGCACTTTTCCTCACCTTCCCCTTGGGTCTTGGCAAGGTACCGCTCGAGCGCGACGGAACGTTCCGGATCACGCAGATCCCGGATGGTTCCTGGTGGCTGCACCTGTGCTACGTTCCCCTCGGTGCGGCCACGACCGCCGAGCGTATCCATGCGATTCGTGATCTCGGTGAGATCCACAGCGGGCAAACACTCGAAGTGCAGGCCATGCTCGACGAACTCGTCCTCGCGCCCGTGCGAGGTCGCGTGCTCGTCGACGACCAGCCCCATGTCGGAATCGTCGCGCTCGAGCGCGACGACGCAGGGAGGCCTTCGCGCGAGTACGTCGCCTGCGACGCCAACGGCATGTTCCGTACTTGTCTCCGATCCGCAACGTGGCGCGCGGTCCTGCGCCACGAAGGGACGGAGTGGTCGACCGACGACTCGATCGCCGTGGTGCCTGGCGGCGACTACGAAGCGACCTTCCGGTTCCACACGGGAACCGCTCACGTCCGTGTCGTCGACGAGGCCGGCGCTGCCGTCGAGGGAGCCGCGCTTCGATTGCGGCGGACCGATGGCAAGTCGGCCGCCACCGCGGTGCTGACCGACGCGGACGGTCAGGCCTCGATTCGCATCAACGGCGGTGAGTTCGAGGTCTTGTTGGTACCCAAGTCGCTCGCATCGCCCGAGGGTCAGAGGAGATTCGAAGCCGAGCACCCCGAATCGGGTGCCTGGGGCCGAGCGATGATCCCCCTCGGCTCGGTCACGGTCGAACGCCGTTCCGAGACGAGCCTCGAGTTCACCGCACCCGTCGACGCGGGCTACTGAGCCAACTGCGCGTCGCGCACCGCGTCGAGGCAGTCGTTCCCAAACCGCATGACCCGGGTCTCGCCGCAATGACGTCGACGTGCCAACGTCGCAGGTCTCAGTCGTCGATGGCGTAGTACCACGGGCCGAAGAGACGCCTCGGTCTGTGTCCCTCGATCACGATCTCCGGGCCGGGTCCGTCGGGCGCATACACGATCACCAGCTCGTCGACCCAGCCCCACGCTCGTACGACATGCCTCCCACGGTCTTGGAACATCCGATGTCGAGAGCACTCGACCAACAACTCGTCTTCGTTCCGAAACACGTACGCCGCGATCGGCACACGCGTCACCGAGGCCGACGCCAAGAGAGCGACCAGGCCGATCGGCCACAGGTGCTTCGTATAGAGGCGACGCTCCGCGGCCGAATCGTCGGGCGAATCCAACGCGAGCTTCCCACGGATCGACATGAGGATCGCGAACGCGATCAGGAGACTGAGGAGCATGATCAACACGATCCAGTCCTCGCCGGCCGCATCGATGATGTCGACTTTGAACACGACGAGCACCAGACCGAGCGCAGTCGCCAGGACACCCAACCAGGACTGGATCACACGTCGTCGTCGGTTCCGCGCGATCGTGGTTCCGGTCGGACTCCGCGGTAGGCGACGTCGCCGTGCATGTGCAAGGAACCAACAGTGGAACAGGATTACGGCGACCACGAGTGCGAGCCACAGCATCGGACGGATCGCGGCAGCGAATGCGCCGAAGCGATGCATGGAGCCGATCCCGATCGATCCGAGCAGGAACAACCCAGCCGACGCGAAGCACCCGCCGGCGGCGTAGTTGTCGGCCTCGAAGCGTTCTGGGTAGTCCGGCATGGCCGCCCTCGAATCTAGTGCTTTGCGACGCCAAGTCAATCGGGATGGATGAGCCTACGCGCCGCGCGCACCGCCTCCAGCCACCCGTTCCCGAACCGCGTGTCCGGCTCGAGGTAGTGCCCCTCGCTCCACTCGTTGAGCGAGGCGACGAACGTCAGTCCGTCATCGACTCCGCTGTCGAACGCGAGCGCGCGTTCCAACGCGCGGCGGAACTCGTCGGGGTGCTCGCCGGTCACGACCGGGGACCACGGATACTTGTCGGGTCGCGCCGGTCCGAAGTCCGCGCCGCGCGGGGAGGCGTCCCATCCCGGGGCGACTGACGGCATGTACGGCAGGCCTGATCGCTCGGCGTAGCCCGCCCATTCGTCCGCGCGTCTGGCGGCCGCGGTGGCGTAGTCCTGCGACGGATCGCCCTTCCACTCCGGCAGCAGCACGTATTGCGTCACGCTGTCGAAGCCGACCTCGCGCAGCGATCCGATCACGTCGGCCGACGGGTCGATCGCGGCGAGGTGGAGCTCGGGGAAGTCGTTCGCCGCGAGCCACTCGCGAGCGCGAGCGATCGCTTCGCGCGCACCGTCGATCCCGAGTTCGAGCAGGAAGAACGTCGAGTCGAAGACCGACAGGTAGGCGTACCCGCCGACCGTCAGGTAGTTCGGCCGCACGAAGTACTCGCGCGCCATCGTGCCGACGAACGCGACGAAGTCCTCGACGTCGGTCGGCACGCGCCGCCGACCGTCGATCACCGGCAGGTCCGCGCGCCGCACCGGCAGCACGCGCCGTGGCATCCGGTTCGCCCACATGACCGCGAACGGCGTCTCCTGACCGACACCGGAACCGAGGAAGCCGCGGTCGAGCGCGTCCTCGAACACGCGCTTGCCGCGACACCAGAACGACCCGTAGACGAGCGCGTCGATGCCGTGCTCACGCGCGAGCGCGACCCGACGTTCGACTTCGATCGGGTCGCGGTCGTCGTACTCGCCGAGCAGCGGCACCCTCGGCTGGGCATGGCCCTCGAAGCGTGGGCGGCACGCGGCGACGAGCTCCCACTCGGTGAAGCCAGGGTGGAAGCTCTCGTCTCGCTCCGGGATCGGATGCCAGCCAGGATAGACGTAGGCGGCGACGCGCAAACGTCACCTCCGATCGACGACGAACTCCGCCGCGACATCCGTGGTGGCAACATCGACGGTATGGCTGCCCACGTTCGGCGTCACCGGTTCGAAGCGGGGGTCGTCGAGAACGATGCCGAGTGTCGAGTGCGGTGGAATCCCCGAGGTACGGAACCGGCCATCCGCATCCGTTCGCACTTCCGCACGATTGCCGCCGAGCCACTGAGTCGACGCCCGTCTCAGCATCATGAAGCTGTCAGCGGACGAAGCCTCGGGGAACAGCGAGAGCACGAGCACGCGCGCGCCCTCAATCGGCGCCGCATCGCGATCCACGACGCGGCCACTCGCACGGACACCATCGTCGAGCGCCACGGGGAACCGTCGAACCGTCCAAGCGGTGAGTTGGGTCGACGCCGCATCGAAGGCCTCTGGTACGAATCCGTCCCGCGCGACGACGACACGCCAAGGCGTCGAAGGGTCCACGCAGGGACCCGCGTATCCCGTGGCGTCGAACCACGTCGTCTCGAACGACATGGTCCGCGTCGGAATGCCTTCATAGCGACCCGTGTACAGATGCGTGGAGCGCTCGTCCGACGGGTCGTCGAGCTGGAGTGCTAGACCAGCGAACGGCCGAACGACGACGGTCTGCGGCGCGGGGCCTGCACACTCGATCCGAAACAACGAACGACCGAGGAACTCCCCGGAGATCACGACCGGAAACTCCTCGACAACCACGGACGCCGTTCGTGTCGGTCCCCGACCCTCGTGACGCTCCTCGCCGACGACCATCGTCCAGCGAGGCGGCATTGGGAAGCCACCTTCGACGTCGAACCGCAAGTCGATCGATGCCGGAATCAAGCCGTCCGCGGCTTCCGAATCCGGTTCGACCTCGACCGAGGAGCGCTCGACGCTGGACACCTCGATGGGACTCGGCTCGACCAGCGCCACGTCGTCGCGTTGCCCCGCGAGTGAAACGAGAGCGGGGTCCCCCCGCAACGCCAACAAGAGCAGGCCGACGAGCAACCCCAGGACCACAAGGGTCGAGAACGTCAAGCGTGATGGTCGGGCGGTCATCGCCGCGGGCCGAAGCACACGTCCCACAACTCGTCCTCGCCGACGATGAGCGCGACGACTTCGCCGCGGTCACGCCGGATCTCGGCGGAAGCCGGCATCTGCGCCAATGGATGGCGCTTCGTGACGAAGAATTCGACGTGGTCTCCGTGATGCTCCCATCGACCCTCGGCGTAGAGCGAGGGTCCGACGCAACCGTCCCAGTCACAGCGGAACATCCGATCCTCGCGAAGCGCGATCCGAGTCTGGGGACGGATGCGGTTGCCGTATTCACCCGCGAGTTCGGCGTACGCCTCCGCAGCCGTCGGCTGGCAGCCCGAGAGCAGCACCAACGCCAGCAGTGCTCCGCGCGCCCTCAGTCCCACCGCGTCATGAACACCTTGCGGTCGGTGAAGAAGTCGAACGCCTCCCTCCCGTGCGCCTTCAGGTCACCGAAGAAGGAACCCTTCGCACCGCCGAAGCCGAAGAACGACATCGGCGCCGCGACGCCGATATTGACGGCGGCCATGCTCGCGTCGACCTCGAACTTGAAGCGGCGCGCGGCGCTGCCGTCCTGGGTGAAGATCGTCGACGCGTTGGCGAGCGGGTGCTTCGAGATCCGGGCCATCGCGGCGTCGAGGTCGTTCGCCTTCTCGATGCAGAGCACGGGGCCGAAGATCTCTTCCTGGCCGATCGCCATCTCCTCGGTCACGCCGTCGAACAGGCACGGGCCGACGAAGAAGCCGTTCGCCGGTTGCTGTGACGAACGGCCGTCGTGGATCAGCTCGGCGCCTTCCTCGACGCCGCGGTCGATGTAGCCGAGGACGCGGTCCTTGTGCGCAGCGGAGATCACCGGGCCCATCGTCACGCCGTCCGTCGCGCCGTCGCCGACCCGGATCGCCGCGGCCTTCTGCTTGAGGCCGTCGCGCAGCCAGGTGTGGCTGTCACCGACCGCGAGCACGATCGCGCCCGCGAGGCAGCGCTCGCCGGCGCAGCCGTAGGCCGACGACGAAAGTGCTTCGAGCGTCCGCTCGCGGTTCGCGTCGGGCATCACGACCATGAAGTTCTTCGCACCGCCGAGCGCCTGCACGCGCTTGCCGTGCTTGGCCGCGGTCTCGTAGACGTGCTTCGCGACCGGGCTCGAGCCGACGAACGAGACGCCTCGGATCAGCGGGTGCGTGCAGATCGCGTTCACGACCTCGCTGTCGCCGTTGACGAGGTTGAGCACACCCGGCGGGAAGCCGGCGTCCTCGACGAGCTTCCAGACGAACTGCTGGCTCAGCGGGACCTGCTCGGAAGGCTTGCAGATGAAGGTGTCGCCGCACGCCACCGCGAACGGGAAGAACCACATCGGCACCATCGCCGGGAAGTTGAACGGCGCGATGCACGCGAACACGCCGATCGGTTGCCGCACCGACTGGCAGTCGATCCCGGTCGCGACGTCCTCGAGCGTGTCGCCCATGAGCAAGGACGGCGCACCGCACGCGACCTCGACGCACTCGATCCCACGCTGCACGCTGCCGCGCGATTCGGCGATCGTCTTGCCGTGCTCGCTGGTGCAGATCCGCGCGAGCTCCTCGCGGTTGTCCTCGAGCAGTTGTTTGAGCTTGAACAGGTAGCGCGCGCGTTCGACCGGCGGGACCTTGCGCCAACTCGCGAACGCCGCGTGCGCGGCCTTCGCGGCCTTGTCGACGTCGGACGCCGCGCCGAGCGGGACCTTCGCGAGCACCTCCTCGGTCGCCGGGTTGAGGACGTCGAGGACGCGGTCGGAGTCCGAGGGGACCCACTGGCCGTCGATGTAGTTGCGCAGCGTCTGGGCGGTCATGATCGCACAAGTATGAGGAGGGGGGCGGCGGCGGTCGAGGTGGAAGCGTTCGCCCGAGCCTCCCGGCGCGACGATTCCGTCACCGACCCGACCACTCGTCCCGCGAACGAATCCGATCGAGCTGCTCGGTCGCCCAGTCGAACCAACCAGCGTCGTCGGTCTCGACGGCAGCGCTGGCCATGTCTTCGAGCGTGAGGGTCAGCAAGTCGATGGGCAACCCGGAGGCACCGCCGAGATGCAGGTCGATCGCCGCCTCGAGAACGGCGTGATCGAAGTAGTTCGAGATCGACGGGAACCAGGCCTCGAGTTCCTCCACCTCCTTCCTCACGTCTTCGTCGATCCTCCCGATGAGCAGGCCGAGTTCGTTCGTTCGACCCCGAGCCAGGCAGATCCGCGCCTGCACGCACCGCGCGGCTGGGGCGAGCGAACCGTCCTCGGAACTCGCGGCGAAGTCGTAGGCGTCCGCAGTCGCAACCGAATCAGGCATTCGTTCCGCCACTCGCCCGATCGCGTGGAGCCATCCACCGTCGACGGCGAACACATCCAGTTCCAACGCGGTCGCGAGTGCACGCTCCGCAACGTCCGCCTCCGGTGCGAATCGCGAGATCGCGTAGAACGCGGTCTCGCGGACGGACGAGTCCTCGGACTCGTCATGCAGGATCTCGACGAGCCGTGGGAGGGACGCGGAACCCTTCGGAGCGACTTCCGCGAAGTAGCCGGCCGCAGAATGGCGTGCTGCTGCATCCGGATGGCTCAGCGACGCCAAGGCGATGTCGATCGAGGCCTCGTCCGCAACCGCGTAGAAGCTGAGCACCGCGGCAACCAGAAGCGGCGTCGGTTCGGGCTTCGACGCGGCTTCTCGCAGCTCGGGCAGGAACCGATCGCGCTCGCTCCGGATGGATGCGAGGGCCAGGGCTGCGGGTCCGCAGTCTCCCGGGATCGGTGATCGAGCCAATTCCACGAGCCGCGCGACCGTCTCGGAGCTGACGGAGAGGCCCGCGCGGCCGATCCAGGTCTTGAACAGCAAGAGCGTCGCGCCGGCTCGCACGGGCGGGAACTCGTCCCACAGTGCCTCCTCCATTCGGGGTCTGAGCGCATCGAGCTGCTCCACGTCCAACGCGCACCGGATCGCGAACGCGACGATCGTGATCATTCCCGCTTGACGCTCCGCGGGAGACTCCGATTCGAGCAGATTCAGAGCCGACTCGACCGATCGTTCGGCACCGGCTTCCGCGAGTTCCTTCCAGATGGCCTGCGTCGCGTCGTCCGAGGTCTCGGCGTCGGTGAGTCGTGCCATCCGCTGCTCGATGGTCGGGGGAGCCTCTCCGTCGCAGGCCGCGAGGGCGACGGCGACGAGCAAGCAGCGAACGGAATTCGAGCTTGGTCCGCGGCGTGATGAGAGCACCGATACGCGCTGCCGCGGATCGCATGACTCTGTCCGGTGCTTCGAACGCGGGACCATCGTGGTTCAGCTTGCACGAGATTGCGGACGGCGGCCACCCCGGGA
>JAGQQZ010000415.1 GCA_020425915.1 Planctomycetota bacterium
GACGGGGCAAACGGGGGGAGCCCCCACGTCTTGCCTTCGATCCGAGCGCTCGCGAGCGACCGAGCGAGCAACTGTCGGAACTCGCAACTCGCGACTCGCGGCCACGCGCCGGGACTCCGATCGCGTCGTCCTGGCCTTTCCGTCGCCTCCGCCGTAGTTTTCCCGCCCTCATGGCCAAACCTGCACCCGACCTGATGGAACGGATCGTGTCGCTCTGCAAGCGGCGCGGCTTCGTCTTCCAGAGCAGCGACATCTACGGCGGCTTCAGCTCGTGCTACGACTACGGTCCGCTCGGCGTCGAGCTGAAGCGCAACGTCAAGGACGCCTGGTGGCAGTCGATGGTCACCGGTCGCGACGACATCGTCGGCCTCGATTCGGCGATCATCCAGCACCCGGAGGTCTGGAAGTCGTCGGGTCACCTCGAGGGCTTCCACGACATGATGGTCGACTGCAAGGAGTGCAAGGGGCGATTCCGGGAGGACCACCTCGAGGACCGCAACAAGTGCCCGAACTGCGGCGCCGAGGGGATGTTCACCGAGGCGCGTGCGTTCAACCTGATGTTCAAGACGTTCGCGGGTCCGGTCGAGAGCACGGCGAGCGCGGTGTTCCTGCGGCCCGAGACCGCGCAGGGGATCTTCACGAACTTCCTCAACGTCGTGAACTCGTCGCGGGTCAAGCCGCCGTTCGGCATCGCGCAGATCGGGAAGAGCTTCCGCAACGAGATCACTCCGGGCAATTTCGTGTTCCGGACGCGCGAGTTCGAGCAGATGGAGATGGAGTACTTCATCCCGCCGGGCGAGGACGACAAGTGGTACGAGTACTGGATCCAACAGCGCTTCGACTGGTACGTGGGTCTCGGTGTGCGGCCGGAGAAGCTCCGGAAACGAGCGCATGCCGACGACGAGCTCGCGCACTACTCGACCGGCTGCACCGACGTCGAGTACCGCTTCCCCTGGGGGTTCGACGAGCTCGAGGGCATCGCCAAGCGCGGCTGCTTCGACCTGACGCAGCACTCGAAGGGCGCAGGCAAGGACCTTTCCTTCTTCGACGAAGCGACGAAGGAGCGGTACATCCCGCACGTCGTCGAGCCGGCCGCCGGTTGTGACCGCACGGCGATGACCTTCCTCGTCGACGCCTACGAGGAAGAGGTGATCCCGAACGAGAAGACCGGTAAGGAGGACGTGCGGACGGTCCTCCGCTTCCATCCGAAGATCGCGCCGATCACGGTCGCGGTGTTCCCGCTCGTCAAGAAGGAGGGGATGCCCGACAAGGCGCGCGAGATCGTCGCCGCGCTGCAGGACGTCGGCTTGCGGACGTTCTACGACGAGAAGGGCGCGATCGGTCGCCGCTACCGTCGACAGGACGAGGTCGGCACGCCGTGGTGCGTGACCGTCGACGGCGACACGCTGGCGGACGGCACCGTCACCGTCCGGGATCGAGACTCGATGACGCAGGAGCGCATCGCGGCCGACGAGATCGTCGGGAGCCTCAAGCAGCGCGTCGCGGACTGGAAGCGCGGCTGAGACCGGGCGGCGTCGAGTGCGCTCCTGCGTGTGCTACGGTGCGACGAAGAACACCGTCGGATTCGCCGTGCTCGCCGGAGCGACCGGCGTCACCGCGCCGCGGATGTTCCGGAAGCTCGTGACCTTCGCGTAGCTCGCCGGGTCCTGTGACCGGGCCACTGTCAGCCACGGCACGTCGCGCTGCGCGAGCCACTCGAGGACGACCGTGCCCTCGCCGCCGGAAGCGTCCGGGCCGCCGGGATGGAAGATGTCGTGCACGCTGACCACCGCGCCAGAGTGAACGCGCGGCAGGACGGCGCCGAGATACCAGTGCGCGAACTCCGCCGAGTGGTCCGAGTCGAGGAAGCAGTAGTCGATCGAGTCCGGCAAGTGCGGCGAGACCTTCACGTCGCCGAGATGGAAGTCGCGGATGCCCGCAGCCAGATCGTCGGGCACCTTGACCAACGAGTCCTGGATGACGTCGAACGAGATCACACGTCCGTGACCGTTGTCGCGGAGCGCGTTGAGGATCCAGCACGTCGACCAGCCACCGCACGGCGAGATCTCGACGACGGTCTCGGGTTCCTCGTCACGCAGCAGCAGGTAAGTGATCTCCGCCTCGAGATCGTCGAACTGCGCGACGCTCGTCGTCATCGCGTGGTACGGGAGATACAACTCCGCGGACAGCGCCGCGACGAGCTGTTGGTTGTCCCGAATCCTCGTGCTGTCATATCGACTCGCATAGAGCACGCGCATGTAGCGACGGACGCGCTCGAGGTCGTCGTGGAAGCGTTCGTAGAGCGAGCCGAGGCGTTCGAGCGAGATGGGGGAGGTTCGGGTGGTCGTCATGTGCGTCCTCTGTCGAGGAGTTCGACACGCGGACCCCCGGGGCTTGAGGTCCGGGGCCCCGAAATCCCCATCGCGCCGGAGGTTCAGCGCACCTGGAAGTGCTGGGCGGCGTGCGCGACGAGTCCCATCGGATTGGCGGCCGGATCGGCGTAGAACAGCTGGCCGTAGAAGTCCCCGGTGAACACGTTCGGCTGGTCGACGAGGTAGGTCGTGAACATCGGGTAGCCGCCTGCGTCGAACTGCAGGGGCCGAACCACCTTGACGTCGACGAGGAGTTCGCAGCCTGGCATGCCGATCACGTCGAGCGGTGCCTGAGTCGCAGGAGCGAATCCGATCAGGTACCACGCGTTCGTCAACGTGAACATCGGGACGTACGGCCGGATGCGCAGCTCGCCGATCCCGGCGTGCGGTCGGCTCGGATCCAAGTAGACGCCGGCGCCGGCCGGTGCGCAGCTCGGTCCGTAGTCGGTGACCGTCGCGTCGCCCATCGTCAGTCGGAGGCCCCACAACGGGTCGGTGAGTCCGCCGCCGATCGGCCCGCGTGTCGTGTAGGGGATCCAGAACTCACCGTCCTCGAACGTCGGGTTGGCTCCCCACCCGGTGACGGTGTGCGACTCGATCTCGCCGAGCGAGTCGCCGAGCCGTTGGAGTTCGAACGTCGGCTGGTTCGTGCTCCCGACCGGGGGGACCTGCCCGAGCGAGACCGTCCAGTGGCGGCCCGAGTTCCAGGCGAACGCCAAGCCGGCGTTGTGGGCGAAGTTCGGTGCGAGCGCGATGCCGAGCGAACGCGTGACGCCCGTCGTCGGTGTGCCCTGCGGGTCGACGTGGACGCGCGTCGCCTTGAACGTGGGCACGCCGAAACCGTTCGCGAGTCGGACGTAGGTCACCGCCAACTCCCGATCGTCCCCGTCGATCAGGATCTGGGAGACGTTGGCGTTGCCGACCGAGATCACGTCCGGGTGGATGTGCACGTTGCCCCAGTCTTCGACCCGGGCCAGCGAGATCGTCGAGTTCGAACTCCGCCAAGCCATCCACCAGTCGTCGTACGAGTACTCGCGGCGGTTGACGATCGCCGGGATCGGGTCGTCGGCGACACCGGGCGCGGCCGTCCAGATCGCGTCGTCCGAGCTGATCCAGCCGCTCGAACTGACGATGCACACGCGCACGACGCCGCCGGACGCGAACGCGGCGTAGGTGATCGCCGCTCGATCGGAGAAGCTCTGGACCGCGGAGTCGAGATTGCTCGCGACCGCGGGGTGGGTCTGGTCCTGTCCGGCGGGACCGGCGACCGCGGTCACGTTGCCGCCGCCGACCTGGAACACGATGCGAGGTCCGATCGACGAGTCGCGCTGCCATGCGGCCACTCTCGCGGTCCAGTCGTTGGCCATGCCGACCGCGACCTCGGCCACGCTGTTGGAGGTCGTGAGGTCGAACGCCCACGCGCCGAGCGGCGTCGTCATGTCCGCGTCGATCTCGATGCAGTACATGTCGTAGTCGCCGATCGCGACGAGCCGCGTCAGTCCGACCAGGAGCGAATTCGACGAGCTGCTGGCGGCGATATCACCGATCCGGGCCGACCCACCGACCCAGATGCTCGCGTACGCCGGGGGGTAGAAGAGAGGGTCGACGACGAGCGGGTACGCGGCGGATTCCAGCGTCGCGGCGTCGAGTCGGAGGGTGATCCGTTCCCCGTCTAACGCGGTCTGCATGGTGGTTCGACGGCCTTCGGCATCGATCGCGACCGCTTCGCCGTAGCGTACCAGCACTCCTCCTTCGCCGACGAACTCGATGGCGGTGTGGCGGAACGGATGAACCGGGGCGGACAGGCTCGTCGCGATCCGACCCTCGATCGA
>JAGQQZ010000416.1 GCA_020425915.1 Planctomycetota bacterium
GGACATCGGATTCTGCGTGCACGGCTTGGTCCACGACCCGGACGACCGGGACCGGATCTGGCGGCAGGAGCACACGGGGATGTTCCGGTCGACCGACGGCGGCGAGAGTTGGCACGCGATCGAGGAGGGTCTTCCTTCGACGTTCGGCTTCCCGATCGTGCGCGATCACTCTTCGAGGGCGCTCTTCTCGTTCCCGCTCGACAAGGATGAGTACCGCCTTCCCGCCGAAGGGAGGTTCCGCGTCTATCGGTCGCGCAACGACGGCGACTCCTGGGAGCCGCTCGAGAAGGGTCTGCCGACGAACTTCTACGCAGGAGTCCTGCGGGGGGCCATGGCGACGGATCACGACGGCGGGGTCTACGTCGGCTCGACGGCGGGAACCGTTCACATCACGACGGACGGCGGTGAGTCGTGGCAGAACCTCGAAGCGACGCTGCCGCGCATCCTCTCCGTCGACGTCTATCCGGAGTGAGGGCCATGTCTCGAATGACGGTGGAGCTCCCGAGTCTGCTCGCGATGGTCAACAACGGGGTCGATCGCCTCGAGATCGAGGCCTCGACGCTCGTCGATGCGTTCCGCGTCCTGCGGTCGGAGCATCCCGGCGTCGGCGACCAGGTCTTCGATGAATCGGGATCGCTGCGGCAGCACGTGCTCTGTTTCTACAACGAGACCAACACGCGGTGGCTGGACGATCTGGCGATCCCCACCGTGGACGGCGATGTGATTCGCTTCTACCAGGCGGTGTCGGGCGGGTGAGGGATCGAGGCGCGGCGCACGCGACCGTCGGGCGCCTCGCTCGGCTCCGCGAGCAACTCGCGGAGGATCTCCTGCGCGCGCTGCGGGGACAGCAGGAAGCTCGAGAAGCGCACCACGCCTCGACGGTCGATGATCACGAACCACGGCGTGAGTAGGCCTCGGTAGCTGCGCAGGAGTTCGGGACCGGTGTGCCCGACCGGGAAGTCGAACGCGAAGTCGTCCGCGAACTCGCACGCGGCCTCGAACGTGTTCGCGAAACCGAGCTCGATGACGCTCTGGATCGCGACGAAGCGAAGGTCCGCATGACGGTTCGTCTGCCGAATCGCCTCGAGGAGGGGCGCGCCACCCTTTCGGCAGCCGCTGCACCCGGCCTGGAACAGGAACAGCACGACCACCTTGCCGCGGAAGGCGTCGACATCGAGTCGAAACTCCTCCGGCTGGTCGCGCCACCGCCACACGTTCCAACGGGGCGCGGGTTCTCCGAGGATCGTCGGCGGCGACGAAGGGGGAGGCAGCGGCCAACGCACCGCGGACGCCGCGAGGATCAGCAGGGCCGCCGTCGTCGACATCAGTTCGCGACGACCGGCTTCTCAGAACTGCCGCCGGCGTTCCTGCGCTCACGCTCCGAAGCGAACGAGGCGCGGAGCTCGGCGAGCTGGGTCTGGCAGTTGCCGACCCGGTCGGCCAGACGCTGGAACGCTTCGGCAAGACAGTGGAGCTGGTCGAATCGCTCTCGGTCACGTTGCAGTTGCGCGTGGTTCTCCGCCTGTCGCTCGCGACACCGACCGAGACAAGGATCGACGAACGCGCGCAGGTACTGGTCGATCGTGTCGGTGACGATCGCCCCGAGCTGCTTCGGCAACTTGTCGCGCAGGAAGTCCTCCGCGCCGGAGACGAGGAACGCGCGGCCCGCGCTGCCGAGGTTCTTCGACTTCGCCGCCGGCGGAATCGGCCGATTGGGTCGGGAGCTCTCGCCGAAGATACGCTCGCGCAGGCC
>JAGQQZ010000417.1 GCA_020425915.1 Planctomycetota bacterium
TCGGGATCTGGGGGATGGTCGGCTACTCGCTCGGTTCCGTGGGCCTGTTGCTGTTCGCGCCGATGGCGGCACGGATCCGCGCACTGCTCCCCGGCGGCTATACGAGTGGCGACTTCGTTCGGCTGCGCTACGGAACGACGGCGTGGCGGGTGTTCCTCGTCGTCTCGCTGGTCTACAGCGTCGGTTGGCTGGTCAGCCTCGGCGCGGCCGGTGGGCTGTTGATCCAGGCTTTGAGCGGGATCCCGTTCGTGATCGGCACGACCGTGATCCTCGCGATCTGTGTGGCCTACACGCTGCTGGGCGGGCTGCGCGCGGTCATCGGGACCGACTACGTCCAGACGATCATCATCGTCGTCGGCGTCGTGCTCGTCGGCGTCATGGTGCTCCAGGTCGTCGACATCGATGCGGTGCACGCGCGACTCGTCGAGACGCGCCCGCGTCTCCTCGACGCGCTGATGCCGGCATCGGTGATGTTCCTGTTCAACAACCTGCTGTTCGGCGTCGGCGAGATCTTCCACTCGAACGTGTGGTGGAGTCGGGCGTTCGCGTTCGGCAAGGGTGTGGGGTTCAAGGCGTATCTGTTGGCCGGTGTGCTGTGGATCCCGATCCCGATCGCAGCTGGTTTCATCGCGTTGGCAGCGCCGGCGATCGGCCTCGCCGTGCCGCGGGCCGACATGGTCGGGCCGATGGTTGCGGCCGAAGTGCTGGGGACGACCGGCGCGGTCGTGCTGTTCATCGTCGTGTTCTCGGCGATCGCCTCGAGCCTGGACTCGCTGCTTGCCGCGACGAGCGACCTGCTGGTCGAGGACGTGTACCGGCGGCACCTACGACCGAACGCCACGGCGCGTGAGCTGCGCCGTGCGGCCAAGGTCGTGATCCTGCTGCTCGGTGTGGGGACCTGGCTGGTCTGCATCCTCGACATCACGACGCTCGCAAGGCTGCTGCACTTCACCGGCGCGCTCGTCGCGAGCACGATCTGGCCGATCGTTGCCGGGCTCTACTGGCGCTCCGCGAACCGCGCGTCGGCGACGCTCGCGATGGTGCTGGGTTCGGTCGGCGGGTTGGTCTGCTACCAACTCGTCGGCTTCTACGTCGCGGCCCTCGTCTCGGCCGCGATCTCGATGGTCGTCGTCCTCGTCATGACCTGGATGCGTCCGGATTCCTTCGACTGGCGCGACCTGGAGGAGGAACGCGCATGACCGTCTCCGTCGAGCTTCTCGACTTTCTCGTCTACGGCTCGCTCGTCGTCAGCGCGGCGGCACCGATCGTCCTGCTCGTGTTGCTGTTCCGTGACTGGAAAGAGGGCAAGCTGTGGTGAGGTCGATCGAACTCCATCCGGCCCTGCGCGGGCCGATCGACGTCAAGAGCAAGCAGGTGGGTCTCGAACATCCGCGGGCACTGCTGCGCGTGTTGCCGGACCAGCCCGGCAGGCTGCTGGGGCTCGCCAACCGCCACGTGGTGTCCGCGATGCAGTTCGAGCGTGACACCTTGCTGCAGCTGTTCCGGCTCGCCGCGATGATCGAGATCCAGCCGTCGCTGCAGCACCTGCCGCTGAGCGGCAAGATCCTGATCACCGCGTTCTACGAACCGAGCACGCGCACGCGACTCTCCTTCGAGAGTGCGTGGCACCGGCTCGGCGGGGACATCCTCTCGATCACCGACCCGGCGACCACCGGGATGGCGAAGGGGGAGTCGCTGCGTGACATCGCCGAGATGTTCAGCAACTACGGCGACGCGGTCGTGCTGCGCGACACGGACGAACGCTCGGTCTACGAGATGATCGAGACGCTGCGGGTCCCGATCCTCAACGCCGGCAACGGGATCGACGAGCATCCGACCCAGGCGCTCGCGGACCTCTACACTCTGTTCAAGTGGCGTCCAGCGCTCTGCTCCGAGGACGACGCGTCGCGCGTCCGGATCGGGATCATCGGCAACCCGAGCAAGATGCGCACGGTGCGCAGTCTGTTGATCCTGCTCAGCCTGTTCTACGACCGGATCGACGAGGTCGTGATCGTCAATCCGTCGCGCGACCTGTTCGACGAGGGACAGCGCGAGCTGCTCGAGTCGCGCGGTCTGCGCATCCGTGCCGAGCACCAACTCCGCGGCGTCCTGCCGGAGCTCGACGTCGTCTACATCAATTCGATCGCGTGGATCGGTGACACGTTCGAACGACTGACCGGGGACATGGGGCTGAGCGCCGACTCGGGACTCCGCCCCGATGCGATCGTGTTGCACCCGTTGGCCCGCGGCGAGGAGCTCGACGAGAGCTTGGATGACACCGATCACAACTGGTACTTCAGCCAGGCGCGCGGCGCGACGTTCGTGCGCATGGCGCTGTTGACGAGCATGGTCGAACGCGTGCATCGCGTCGCCGACGTGCGGCCGCCGTCCTGAGAATCCGCAAGCCCGAGA
>JAGQQZ010000418.1 GCA_020425915.1 Planctomycetota bacterium
CGAGTTCCCTGGCACGGCGGCGGGTCGCCGGTGCGGCGAGGACCTTGCCGGGCGAAGCCTGTTCGAACGCCGGCGCGCGCGACGGTGCGGGGGCGGCGGCCGGGGCGGACGCTGCGGCGGGCGCGCCGGCGGCGACGGGCTCCGGCTTCGGCTCAGGCTTGGCGGCCGGAGCGTCGGCCGTCGCGCCGACCTCGAACACCGCGATCACCGACTCGACCGGGACGATGTCGCCTTCCTTGGCGCGGAGCTCCTTGATGACGCCGTCGTACGGCGCGGTGATCGTCACCGTCGCCTTGTCGGTCATCACCTCGACGAACTCGTCCTCTTCCTTGACCTGTTGGCCTTCCTGCACCTTCCAAGCGACGATTTCGCCCTCGGCGATGCCTTCACCGATGTCCGGCAGTCTGAATTCCTGGATCGACATGGGTCTTGGTCTCTTCTGTCTGGGTGGCGCTTCGGGCTACCAGGTGAACGTCTTCTTGATGCCCTCGACGACGCGCCGGACGTCCGGCATGTAGAGGTGCTCGAGGGAGTAGGGGAACGGCGTATCGAACCCGCCGACGCGGGCGACCGGACCTTCGAGGTACTCGATCGCCTTCTCGGCGACGATCGCGGCGATCTCGGAGCCGAAGCTGCACGACTTCGGTGCCTCGTAGACGACGCAGCAACGGCCGGTCTTCTTGACCGACTCGAGCACGATGTCCTCGTCGAACGGGACGAGCGAGCGCGGGTCGATGATCTCGATGCTCTTGCCCTGCTTCGCCGCTTCGTCGGCGGCCTTCTCGCATGTCGAGACCATCGCGCCCCAGGCGATGACCGTGCAGTCGGTGCCCTCGCGGACGATGCGGCCCTTGCCGAGCGGGACGACGTGCTCGCCGTCGGGGACCTCACCCTTGTGGGTGCGATAGATCCGCTTCGGCTCGAGGAACATGACCGGGTCCTCGTCGCGGATCGACGAGATCAGCAGACCCTTCGCGTCGGCCGCGGTCGACGGGACGACGACCTTGAGGCCCGGCGTGTGGCAGAAGTACGCCTCGCTCGACTGGCTGTGGTAGTGGCCGCCGCGGATGCCGCCGCCGTACGGCGTGCGGATCACCATCGGGCAGGTGTACTCGCCGCCGCTGCGGTAGCGCATCTTCGCCGCCTCTGACACGATCTGGTCGAACGCGGGGTAGATGAAGTCCATGAACTGGATCTCGGCGATCGGGCGGATGCCGTAGACGGCCATGCCGACCGCGGTGCCGATGATCCCGCACTCCGACAGCGGGGTGTCGAAGCAGCGTTCCTCGCCGAACTCGGCCTGGATGCCCTCGGTCGCGCCGAACACACCGCCCTTCTTGCCGACGTCCTCGCCGAACACGACGACCCGGTCGTCGTTGCGCATCTCGGTCTTCAGGGCGTCGGTCACCGCGCCCAGTAGCGTCATCGTTGTCATAGCGGGAACTCGCCGATTTCGTCGGACTCGGGGCCTTCGAGACCGAGCAGCTCGTCGCGCTGCTCGATCAGTTGTTGGGTGGGTTGGAGGTAGACGTCGTCGAACAGCGTGGCGGCGGCCGGCTTCGGGCGGGCCTTCGCGCGCTTGATCGCGTCGTTCAGGTCTTGCTTGAACGACTCCTCGATCTCGGACTGGAACTCTTCGTTCCAGATGCCCTTCTTCTCGAGGTACTTCCGGAAGCGCTCGATCGGGTCGCGCTGCTTCCAGGACTCGTGTTCCTTGGCGTCGCGGTAGCGGTCGGCGTCGTCCGACGACGAGTGCGAGCCCATCCGGTAGGTCACGGTCTCGACCAGGGTCGGTCCGCCGCCCTTGCGCGCGCGGTCGACCGCTTCCTTGCAGACGCGGTAGACCGCGAGGATGTCGTTGCCGTCGACGCGGACGCCCGGCATGCCGTAGGCCTGTGCCTTCGCGGCCATCGACTCGCTCTTGGTCTGGTTCGTGCTCGGCACCGAGATCGCCCACTGGTTGTTCTCGACGATGAACACGCACGGTGCTTGGTAGACCGCGGCGAAGTTCAGGCCGGCGTGGAAGTCGTTCGAACTCGTGCCGCCGTCACCGCAGTAGGTCATGAAGACCGTGTCGTCGCCGCGGATCTTCGCGGCCATCGCCGCGCCGGCCGCCTGCGACAACTGCGTGCCGATCGGCGAGCTGATCGACACGAAGTTGATCGAGCGCAGGCTGTAGTGGACGGGCATCTGGCGACCCTTGCTCGTATCGCCGTCGTTGCCGAACCACTCGTTGACGATGTCGTCGAGGTCGGCGCCGCGCAGCAGCATGATGCCGGGCTGGCGATAGGCCGGGAAGAACCAGTCGCTGTCCTGCATCGGCAGCGCGCTGCCGATGTGGCTGGCCTCCTGGCCGAGCGCCTGCAGGTAGAAGCCGATCGCACCCTGGCGCTGCAGCGTCAGGGCACGCTCGTCCATGATGCGTGTCTGGACCATCGTCCGGTAGACGCGACGCAGTTCGGCGTCGGACAGGTTCGGATCCTTGTCCTTCGCGGCCTTGCCGTCCTTCTCGATGATCGTGAGGAGCTTGGTCGTCATGATGAATGCGAGGCCTCTTCGCGGCGCCGCCGCAACATGCCTTCGATGTAGTATTCCGCGGCCTTGTACGACGATCGGACGAGCGGGCCCGAGGCGACGTAGAGGAAGCCCTTGCGTCGCGCACGTTGCTCGAACGCTTTGAAGCGGGCGGGTGTGACGTGTTCCTTGACCGGCAGGTGCTTGATCGTCGGGCGCAAGTACTGGCCGAAGGTCACGACGTCGACGTCGTGCTCACGCAGGTCGTCCATCGCCTGATCGATCTCGCGGTCGCTCTCGCCGAGTCCGACCATGATCGAGGACTTCGTCACGATGTCGGGCGCGATGCGCTTGGCCTGCTGCAGCACGCGCAGGCTCTGCACGTAGCTGCAACGCTGGTCGCGAACGCGGGGCGTGAGTCGCAGCACGGTCTCGATGTTGTGTGCGAACACGTCGGGGTTCGAGGCGAGCAGGGTGCGCAGCTGGCGCTCGTCGCCCTGGAAGTCGCCGGTCAGGACCTCGACGAGCACATCGGGGTCGCGCGCGTCGATCGCGCGGACGGTGTCGGCGACGTGTGCCGCACCGCCGTCGTCGAGGTCGTCGCGGTCGACCATGGTCAGCACGACGTAGCGCAACTTCATCGCGACGACGGCGTCGGCGACCTTGGTGGGCTCCTCGGCGTCGACCGGTGTTCCTTGCGAGTGCGTCTTCACCGCACAGAACCGGCAGCCGCGGGTACACGTGTCACCGAGCACCATGAACGTCGCGGTCCCGCCGTCCCAACACTCGCCCATGTTCGGGCAGCGCGCTTCCTCGCAGACGGTGTGCAGGCCGCGTTCACGCAGCTCGCGCGTGAGTCGGTGGACGGTCGCGCCCTGCGGGACCGGGACCTTGAGCCACGGGGGCTTGGGTCCAGGCGTGATGCGATGGGTCGGAGTGCTCATCGGGAGGGGGGCGGAGCACGATAGGAGGCGCCTCGGGCCAGGTCCAGGCCGAGCGGCTTGAGATACCATCGAGTATCTCAAAGTGACATACCAACGCGAATCTCAAATCGCGTAACTTGTCGGCCGACCAAGGGCTGCGCCGAATCGACACCGGTCCGGCAGACGCCCGACTCGACCGGAAATGTCCCGACCCGCCGATCCAGAACTGCGCAACCGTCTGCTCGCTGCCGCCGCGGCCGAGTTCGCCGAGCGTGGGTTCGCGCGCGCGACGATGGCGACGATCGGCCGGCGCGCCGGCGTCACCAAGGGTGGCGTGTACTTCCACTTTCGCGGCAAGGAGGAGCTGTTCTTCGCGGTGTTCGACGCGCGCCGTGCCAGGCTCCGCGAGTTGCTGACGACGTCGGGGCAGGACGCAGCCAGTGGCGCGGCAGTGTTGCGGCGATTCGTCCGTGACTATCTCGAGTTCCACTTTCGCGATCCCGACGCGAGCCGACTGCTCGGCGTGCTCGTCGCCGAGCTGCGCGACCGGTTCACGGCCGAGCTGCGCGAG
>JAGQQZ010000419.1 GCA_020425915.1 Planctomycetota bacterium
CCGATGTCAGCGCGAACAGGTCCCCCGAATTCGGACTCGGGGTCGCGACGACGAGGTCGAGCGAACCGTTCCCGTCGACATCGCCCACGGCGCCCGACCAGCCCGCCCACTCCAGGATGATTCGGTCAGGATCCTCGACGAACCGACCGAGCCCGTCGTTCACGAACGCCGTCGGACGAGCATCCGGACTCGCCAACGGATCTCCGAGGCGCACCCCGTCTTCGTCGCCATCTCCGTCGATGTCGACGGTCAGCGTGCCAGGGCCGAGCCCCCGACCGGACCCGTCGGCGAACACGCCGTTGCCGTCGTTGATGAGGGCCGTCGATCCTGTGTAGATGTCCAA
Organism: Planctomycetota bacterium; assembly: GCA_020425915.1. Taxonomy (GTDB): domain Bacteria; phylum Planctomycetota; class UBA1135; order UBA1135; family UBA2386; genus JAGQQZ01. Next base: position 344 of record JAGQQZ010000419.1, read on the forward strand.
GGAGCCGTCGCCATCGAGGTCGACGAGGCTCCTCGCCTCGGGAAGGCGCCCGGCGGGCAGGCGGAGTGTCGTCTCGTCGACGAACGTGCTGTTGTCGCCGATCAACACGCGGTCAGCGGAGACGATGTCGAGATCACCATCGCCATCGATGTCGCCCAAGCTCGGAGCCGCGCCGACTTGACCACCGGGGAGAGACGCAGCGGTCACGTCCGCGAAGTTCCCGAGACCGTCGTTCGCGTAGACGGAGTCACCGAGGACCAGCGCCATTCGACCATTCCCGAAGAGGTCGCCGAACGCAGCATCGGACGCCCCGACGCTTCCGATCCGGACCGGAGTCTCGTCGACGAACGATCCCAGCCCATCGTTGATCAGCAACAGACACGGTTGTCCGACGACCAGCACGTCGACATCACCATCGAGGTCGACGTCGGCCAGCTCGAGCGCGGTCGCCGCGTTGGTCACCAACGGGATCGTCGACGAGAACCGCCCACGACCGTCGTTGCGGAACCACTGCACGGTCGTCGCGGCGCCGACCGCGCGACCGATCGTGAACAGGTCGAGGTCGCCATCGCCATCGGCATCCGCCAGACTCACGAATGTCGTGTCGTGCGCGACCTCCGGCGTGTGCGTCTTGTCTTCGAAGACCTCGAACTGAGATTGCGCCGCCACGAGGTTCGCGACGAGCATCGGCACGATGATTCGGTGCATGGGCTCTCCTGGGCGGCGAAGCATACCAACTCGCGACCAGTCGGTCTCAGACGGTTCGCTGGAGCGTGTTGCGGGCGATGGGAACACCGACGATCCGAAAACCACGCACTCGGTCGCGAACCTTCGGAGCGGCTAGACTCCGCGGCATGCTCCGCGCCGGTCTCGTCCTTCTTCTGGCTTCCTCCGCGGTCGGCCAAGCCCAGTTCGAAGTCCTCGGCCGCCGGCACTTGCCAGACGTTCCCGGCTACGCGATCGCGATCGCGGACTTCGACGCTGACAGCGATGCCGACATCCTGCTCCGATCGGGCGAGATCCTACGCAATGACGGGCACGCTAGATTCACGTCGATCGGCTCCCTGCCGCACGAAGCCGAACTCGTCGCGGTCGCGGACTTCGACGGCGACACCGACCTCGACATCGTTGTCGCCACCCCGCAGCTCGCCTTCTTCGAGCAGACTGGGTCTCTGACCTTTCAGGACACGACGTCGAGCCGATTCGCATCCATGCCTGGCGGATTCATCGATGGAATCCTGGTTGGCGATGTCGACGGCGACTTCGATCCGGACCTCGTGGTCGAGGGGCGAGCGCTCGATCCGGTGGTCATGTTCAACGACGGAAACGGGTCGTTCAGCCTGTTGGCAGCGCCGACGATCGACACGACTTCGCTCAAGACACGGACATCCAGCCTCGCGGATGTCGACGGCGACGGCCGGCCGGACTTGATCCGGTTCGCGAATCCCGCGGCGCCGGGCGACCGTGCGGTCTGGCTGAACGACGGCAGCGGACGGTTCTCGTTGCACTGGCAGTTCCCACCCTCGATCACACAGGCCCTCCCGGTCGATTTCGACGGCGACCTCGACGTCGACTTGATCGCGGCGAACGTCGCCACGCCACACACTTCGCTCTGGCGAAACGACGGCGGCGCCACGTTCACGGAAGACCTCGGCGCGTTCCCGGATCCTGGTACGCCGACGTCCAATCGGATGGTGGTGCTCGACGCGAATGGTGACTCACGGATCGACTTGTTCGTCGCGCCGAACGTCATGTATCGCGCGCGCGCAGGTGGTTTCACGGATCCGTTCGTCCTGTCGGGAGTCGAAACGACCACGAACCTCCCGAGTCGTTCCGCGGATTTCGATCAGGATGGCCTGCCCGATCTTCTGCTGCACTCGTCCGCGCTGCACCTCAACGTGACGAGCGATGTGAGCGACATCGCATTCGACGACGTCTCGACTCGATCCACGGCGTTGTACGGTGCGGTTGCCGCGGGCGACGTCGACCATGACGGTGACATGGACGTCCTGCGATCGGACGGGAGCCTCTTGATCTAGCGCGATGACGGTGACTGGTCCCAACGCAGTCTGCCGTCGACGAGTCTTGGCCCCTCGAAGTTCGTGGATCTCGACGGCGACGAGGATCTCGACCTGGTCCGGAGCGGACATCTGCTGATCAACGACGGGACCGGAACGTTCTTCGACGGCACGGCGCTGCGCGTTCCTTCGTCGACGCCGCCCTGGGCCGAGTTCGATGCGGCAGACTTCGACGGCGACGGACACTCGGACATCGCGATCCGAACCGCAAGTCAGGGAACGTGGATACTGTGGAACTCTGGCAGTGGTTTCTTCACGGAGGCGCAGATCTCGGGATCCGGACCGGGGATCCTGACTCCGACGATCGCGCTGGACCTGGACGGCGATGGCGACACGGACCTGATCGCAGGTGGCATCTACATCAACCAGGGCGACCGGTCGTTCTCGTCGGAGTCCGGCACGCGCCTGCCGGCGGCGTTCTTCCTGATCCCACGAATCCAGGCCGTCGGGGACCTCGACCAAGACGGCTATCCGGACCTGCTCGATCAGTTCTGGCTCGAACTTCGCAACGACGGCAACGGGGTCTTCGAATACACCGGCGCACAGCTCGCACCCCAGGGCCCGCTCGTAGACTTCGATCTCGACGGAGACTTGGACGTGCTGGCAAACCCTGTTGCAGGCCCACTGCTCGCGGGAATCAACGACGGCTCGTTCCACTTCGAGTTCGAACCGCTGTCCGTTTCGAGTTCATCGTTCTCGTTCCTGTTCGCGGACATCGACCAGGACGGGGATCCCGACGTGCTCGGGTCGACGTTCACGCTCGTCAATCAGCACTCCCAACTCGCCGCCCCGTTCAAGGCACGCCCGGGGTTCGACTACGAAGTGAACGTGAAGTTCGCGGGCACGAACGACTCGGACCCGAGGTTGGTCGGGGTCCTCTTCGGTCTGGCATCTGGCAGAACGCCGGTCTTCGACTGGGGAAACCTACTGATCGAACCCGCGACGTTGATCCCGCTCACCGGCCTTCATGCCCTGGCGCCCGGTGAGCGCATGACGTCGGACGTATTCTCTTTCCCGGCGACGTTCCCAACGGGCTCGCTGTTCTTCTCGCAGGGAATCATCGCGTATCCGGATCGCGTGACGTTCACGAATCGAATCGTCGACGTCGTTCAGTGACGCGAACTCGCGACGGCCACGTGCCCATTTGGGGTTCACGCGATCTCCAGCTTCTGCGAGACATCTGGCTCGCCGACTTCGACGGAGATCGCGACGCCGATTACTTCATCTGGGAGGCCTCGGGAGGCCGAGCATTGCTCAACCGGGCTTGGCAGCTCGAGTCCGCATACTCGCCGCGACCCGGCTGGCGGTACACACTCGCCGTCCACGGCATCCAACCGATCAGCCAGGCCCTCGTGTTACTCGCACCCGGAAGACTGACCACTCCGTTGGAAACCCCGTTCGGTCGCTTGCATCTGAATCCCTTCACTGCGATCCCGTGGTTCATCCCCCCCACGGCTGAGTTGCTCACGATCCGGGAAGTCAGTGTCGACATTCCGAACGACCCGATCGTCGTCGGTGTGGAACTGCATGCGCAGGCAGCTGTCCCCTCGATGCTCGGAATGCCACCTCGGCTCACCAACCTGGTGAGCGACGTCGTCGCCCCATAGCCGTTCGTGCACCGGGCCACGCCCGCCCACGCCGGCGCAGACGCTACACCCGATCGAGTCGAAACACCGCGACCGGCAACCCACCCATCTCGATCCGACGGTCGAAGCGCGCCCCCAGTCGTTCCGCGACTCGGATCGACGCCACGTTCTCCGGTCGAATCAAGCTGAGGAGGTGCGACCGCCCGAGTTCGCGCCATGCGAACTCGATCGCGGCGCGCCCGGACTCGGTCGCGTAGCCGTTGCCCTGGTGCGGCGGACCGATCAACCAGCCAACCTCGGTGCCGGGCCAGCCCTCGGGTTCGTGCAGGCCGACGCGGCCGACGAACTCGCCGGTCGAGCGCAGCTCGACACCCCACATGCCGAAACCGCGCAGCTCCCAGTGACCGAGGAACATCGCGATCTGACGCCAGCTCTGCGCGCGGTCGAGAGTGCGACCGTCGCCGAGGAAGCGCGTGACCTCGGGATCCGCGACGAACGACGCGTAGGCGTCGAGATCGTCCTGACGCAGCGCGCGCAGGATCAGCCGTTCGGTCTCGAGGATCGGGATCATCGGGCGGCCGCATTCTGCCACGATCGGGACTGACGTCGAGGTTCCCGCTGCCGCGAAGGGTGTTACAACTCGTCGTTCGGAGACGGCTCGCGGAGGCTCGATGGAAAACCTGTTCTGGATCTCGCTCGGAATCGCCATCGGCGCACTGTGGGTCGGGCTCCGCTCGAAGTCGCGGCCCGACGCGGCGTGGCGGCAGCGCGAGCGATCCGCGCGACGCCCGGACACCGAGAGTCCCGCAGAGGCGCAGGCCGAGGCGCCTTCGACCGAGGACGCGGAACGCATGTCGGTCCAGGATGCGATGGAGCGGATCTCGACGCTCGCGAAGGAGATCCGCGAGTTCTGGCACAAGACGAACAAGCCGGAGGAGATCCTCGAGAAGCCGCAGTTCGGCGAAGCCGTCGAAACGTTCCGCGCCGGGGTCCCGGTCGAAGAACGCATCCGTCGTGCCGCCGGTGACCCGCTCGTGGAGAGCATGGCCGCCGAGTCGTTGCGAACCGAGGCGCCGATCGAGGACGAAGAGCCCGAACTCGTCCGACGCGTGCTCCAGGCACTCGAGAATTTCGCACCGTGGACGCAGTGGTTCGCACTGCGCGCACTCGGCTCGCGGATGAAGCCAGCCGATCCGTTGCTCGGTCGACTGCTGTCGACGATCGACGGACCCGAATGGAGCGGGATCAGCCAACGATTCCTGCTCGAGTGCATCACGCAGCGCCTGCAAGCCGGCGAACGGCCCGACTTCGTGCGCAACCTGACGGCGATTCCGCTCGGCACCGAGGACGTCGAGCGCCTGTTCGACCAACTCGACGAGCCACACCGCACGACGATGCTCGGTGAGCTGCGCGCCTGGCGCGACGCGTTCGTCGACATGGAGTACCTGCGTCAGGTCGGCAAGGTCTGGACGCGCGCGGACACCGACGGCGTCATCGAGCACCAGGCGCTCGGCGGCGCCGTCGATCTCGTCGAGCAGGCGATCGCGCAGCGCCCGCAGCGATCGTCGCTGCTCGTCGGCAACGCGGGCGTCGGCCGGACGAGCGCGACCAAGGCGATCGCGCGCAAGCTGATCGATCGCGGATTCACGGTGTTCGAAGCCGGCCACAACGAGCTGCTCGCTGGCATGGTCTACCAAGGCCAACTCGAAGGGCGCCTGTCCGAGCTGGTCGAGCGTCTCGCCGGGAAGCGCGTGCTCTGGGTCGTGCCAGGCTTCCACCTCCTCGCCTGGGCCGGTCGCCATCGCTACTCGCCGTCGGGCGCGCTCGACCACCTGCTGCCGCGGATCCAGAGCGGCGAGATCCTCGTCCTGGGGCTGACGACGCCCGACGCCTACGAACGCCTCGTCGTGTCGATGCCGAACTGCCGCAGCGCACTCGAAGCGGTCCGCATGCGCCCGCTCGACGAGGCGCGGACACTCGACGTCGCGCAGCGCTGGGCCGAACACCACGCCGTCGACGACGAACCGCGCGCGAGCGCAGCGACATTGCGCGAGGCCTGGCAACTCACGCAGCAGTTCCTGCAGGACCGGGCGGCCCCCGGGAGTGTGCTCCAGCTGCTCGACACCGCACGCAAGGACCAGGAGCTCGACGACGCCGCGCGCCCGCTCGAGTCCGTCGATCTGATCCGCACCCTGTCGCGTCTGACCGGCCTGCCGGCCCGCATCCTCGACGAGGGCGAGAGCCTCGACCTCGACGCGATGCGACGGTTGTTCACGCGCAAGGTCATGGGTCAGCCCGAGGCCGTCGAGTGCCTCGTGCAGCGGATCGCGATGATCAAGGCGGGCGTCACCGATCCGACGCGGCCGCTCGGCGTGTTCCTGTTCGCCGGCCCGACCGGCACCGGCAAGACCGAGATCTGCAAGGCGGTCGCCGAGTTCCTGTTCGGATCGGCGCAGCGGATGATCCGCATCGACATGAGCGAGCTGCAGTCCCCCGATGCACTCGACCGACTCGTCGGCGTGCCGCACGAACAGGAGACCAAGGCGTTGACCGACCTCGTGCGCGAACAGCCGTTCTCGCTCATCCTGCTCGACGAATTCGAGAAGGCACACGCGCGGGTGTGGGACCTGTTCCTGCAGGTGTTCGACGACGGGCGCCTGACCGACCGTCGCGGCAACGTCGCCGACTTCCGCCACACGATCATCGTGATGACGTCGAACCTCGGCGCCGTCGTGCCGACGGATACACCGCTCGGGTTCGGCGGTTCGCGCGAGTTCGACCTCGGCGAGGTCGAGCGCACGATCACCCGGACGTTCCGTCGCGAGTTCCTCAACCGCATCGACCGGGTCGTGCTGTTCCGGCCGCTGACCCGACAGATCATGCGCGGCATCCTCGACAAGGAACTCAGCGCAGCGCGCGAGCGGCGCGGGCTGCGGAACCGCCCGTGGGCGGTCGAGTGGGACGAGTCGGCGATCGAGTTCCTGCTCGACCGGGGCTTCACCGCAGACCTCGGCGCGCGCCCGCTCAAGCGCGCGATCGAGGAGCACGTGCTCGCTCCGCTCGCGCAGGAGATCGTCACGCACCAGACGCCGGCCGGCGACCAGTTCCTGTTCGTGCGGTCCGACGGATCTCGGATCGCGGTCGAGTTCGTCGACCCCGACGCGAACTTCGAACCCGAGGCGGCCCCGGCGACGGCGACCACAGCCCCCGTGTCCGGCGCCCCCACGTTGGAGTCGGTCGCCCTCGACCCGAACGCGAGCGACGTGCAGATCCGGCACCTGCGTCACAGCCTCGAGGAACTGCGCGCACTCGTCGAGGGCCCGGACTGGCGCGCCGCGCGAGACGTCGCGCTCGAAGCGACGGGACGCCCCGACTTCTGGCAGTCGCCCGACCGCTTCCGCGTGCTCGGTGACCTCGAGTTCCGCGACCGCGTCGCGCGCAACCTGAAGTCGACGATCAAGCTGCTGCTCCGTCCGTTGCCGCCGCGCCTGGTCCGCAAGGCGGCGCTCCGTGCGATCATGATCCGCCGCGCATGCACGGCACTCGAGACCGGCGACATCGACGACGCGGTCCTCGTGATCGAATCCGCGGCGAACGGCGATCCCGATCGGGAGCTGGTCGACACGCTGTGCGGCATGTACGCGTCGTGGGCCTCGGATCGCGAACTGCAATGTCGCACGCTGACCGCGGAACGCGACGGCCGCGATGTGCACATGGCGTGGCTCTCGATCTCCGGCTTCGGTGCGCTCCCCTCGCTGCGCAACGAGCACGGGATCCACATGCTCGAAGTTCCCGACCGCGTCGGGTTCGGGCGCGACAAGGCGACCGTCACGGTGTTCGCGCACACCGCCGATCCGAACGACGACGATCGAGTGGACGCGCGCCTGCGTGATGCGTGCGCGCGCGCCCGCGCCACTCCGGAGTCGACGCGGGTCGTCCGGCGTTACCGCCGGGAACCATCCCCGCTCGTGCGCGACGCCGTGTGGGGCTATCGCTCCGGTCGGCTGGACCGCGTGCTCGAGGGCGACTTCGACCTGCTCGGGGATGGCACGGAAACCACGTCCAGTCTCGCGGCTCGATCGGAGTAGGTCGTCGGCGAAGACCATCGACGACCCTGCCCTCCATGCACCCCGACGCTTCCTGTTGGCATGAGGCCGGCCATGCTGTCATCGCGTGGATCCTCGGCGTCGAAGTCCGACTCGTGTCGCTGGAGTCCGAACTGGACGACCACGAGGGACATGTCGAAGTCGCTTGGCAAGCGGCTGCCGACGAGCGGGACCGCCTCCACCGATCCGCGATGGTCGCTGCCGCAGGACCGCTCGCCGAACTCGTGTATCGCGGCGAAGACGATCTCGAAGATCCCGACGTGTTGTCGGCATGGCGCCGCGACCGGTCCGAGTTCGAGCGCTGCACGAGACTCCTGGCCGAATCGAACCAAGAGCGTGCGGCGCTGGCGCGTCGAATCGTCGGCGAGGTCCGGCTCCGGCTACGCGACCCCGAGGTCGAGGAACGCGTCGCCCGCGTCGCCGACATGCTCGCGGCGCACGGCATCCTCGACGTGACCCTGTTCGAGGACGCCGTGCGCTGACGCGTCAGTAGTGCACGCGCCAGCGGCGCTGCACCTGGGTGAGCGGGTCCTCGTACAGTTCGAGTGTCGTCCCCGCGTGACTCCAGTCCGTCGGAGCGGCCGGCACGTAGTTCGAACCGTCCCAGACGTCGACGCCGGTCGGCGCACCGGCTCCCTCGGTCCGGATCGTCCCGAGATCGACGCCCTGAGCGGCGATCGCGACGGTGTCGCCCGCTCCCCAGTCGACCCACTTCAGGTGCTGGTCGAACCAGATCGTGACCTCGGCGATGTTGTCGGTCGCGTTGTCGGCCTCGCGCTCGAACACGATCGCGTTCAGGTTCGAGAAGTACGGCTTCCAGAGGAACACGTGCAGCCGCCCCCAGAGCGTCGGGTCCTGCCGCACGACCGAGTAGCACTGATGGCGCACGCCGTCCTCGGCGAACATCAGCATCTCCGCCTGGGCAGGCGACCCTTGCGGGAGCTGGGTCGAGAACAGCGTCAATGTGTCCGCCTTCTTGCGAGCGTCGAAGTAGTCCAAGATGTCCGCGGGCGCGATCGCGTTCCAACTGTGGACGCTGTTGGCGACCGGCGGGAACGGCACTCGGTCCGGCGCGTCGACGAGCACCGGGTCGGCGAGGAACGCCTCGAACGCGTCGATCGGTTCGACCATCTGCTTCAGGTCGTCGATCGACGGGCCGGCGTGGAAGTTCATCCGCGGCAGCCACCGCAGGTTGTGCGCGAGGTGGAAGTCGTGCTTCAGCACGTAGTCGAGCGGTGACGTGACGGTCCCGTCGAACGGCAAGTCGAGCGCGGTCGCCCGCTGGTAGAGGAAGTCCGCCGCCAGCGACGACCCGTACGGCGGCGCACCGTACATGTTCTGCCACTGGATCTGCCCCGATCCGAGGTGGTAGAGCCGGGTCGTACTCACGGTCCCCGAGTGGTCGACGACGGCCGACAGCATCGTCTTCGAAGTCGGGTCCTGGTGCCGCGCCGCGTACGCGACGCACTCACCCCCGCCCATCGAGAGACCGTAGCCGTACATTCGCTTGCGATCGACCGGCCACTTCGAGACCACGTCCTCGAGCACGGCCTCGGTCGCGCGCATGAACGACTCGGCGCCGTACGTGTTCGCGGTCAGGTTCGGCGGATTGAACGAACCCATGCCGCCGTCGTGAAACACGACGATGTAAGGCTTCGGGCCGGTGGTCCAGGCCTTCGCCGCGTCCATGAACGCGCGCGCACCCGGATACCAACCGTTCCCGTTCAGACTGATCGCCTCGTTCGCACGCTCGCCGAAGCCGTGGAACATGATGACGAGCGGGTACTTCTCGCCGGCCTGCAACGTCGGTCCGTCGATGTAGTACTCGTCGCAGTACGACCCATCGACGTCGGCGCAGTAGAGCCGATCGAACGCGGGGTAGCGCGGCAGGTACTGGGCCTGCGTGTGTGGCGGCTGCGGCTGCGGAACGGGTGCCGCGACCAGCGCGGCCACGAGGGCGAGCGTGAGCATTCCAACTCTCCTTGGACTCCGGCAGGGTCGACCGGGGAATCCTAGCGGATCCGGCGCCGGAGTCGCGGAGCTATCGCTCAGCGACCGGATCCGTCGGGTGGTGCAGCTGCCGAGGAAGCGTCCCCGACGACGAGCCGCTCACGGGCATCGATCCGAGCCATCCGGTCCAACTCGGCGAGCAGGAACGGCACGTCCATGAACGGATCGCCGCCGCTGCGGATCCATCGCAGCCGACCCTTGGAATCGATCAACTGCGTCGAGTGCAGCTCGATCCCTTCGAACTCGTCGTACGACTTGAAGCGGATCGCGTTCGCGTGGTCCGCGCTGTCCGACAGCACGGTGAACGGAAGTCGGCCGACGTCGTTGGCGGCGTTGCGCTCGGGGGAGTCGGAGCTGATCGCGAGCACGACCGTGTCACGCTTCTCGAACTCGCCGATCTTCTCCTCGATCGCGTGGAGCTGCTCGACACAGTGCACGCACTCGTCGCTGAGGTAGAACACGAGCAGCACGTTGCGACCGCGATAGTCCTCGAGCGTGACGGAACGACCCTGCGCGTCACGGGCCTCGAGCATCGGCGCGTGATACGGTTGCCAGGTGTTCGGCCCGAGTTCGGCCAGCGTGGTCCGCGCGTAGTCCCGCTGCGGTCCCGGGGAGACGTCCTCCGGTGCGGCGTCCAGACCGAGTGCCTCGGCGCGTTCGGCCTGCCACACACCGGGCTCGACTCCGGACCAAGTGTGGCGCATGCGACCGAGCGCGGTCCTGGCCGCATCGACCTCGCCCAGTGCATGGCGCGCGCGCGCGATCCCGGACCACGAGAACCCGTTGTTCGGGATGACCTCGAGCGCCTTCTCGAAGGCCGCGATCGCCGGACGGTAGCTTCCGAGCTCGAGGTACGCCTCGCCGAGGACGTTGTAGAGGCAACGCGGATAGACCGGTGGGTCGCTGTCCTTCTCGCGGTGCGCGAACTCGAGTTCGGCCGCCTCGACGAGCGACCGAAGTCCGCGCACGGAGTCGCCACGTCGAAGCCACAACCGACCCTCGACCTCGCGTCGCATGATCGGCCGGACGTCGGCGAGTCGCATCGCCTCGAAGAGCTTGTCTCGCTCCTCCGCGTCGAGGTCCTCGAACGCCGGCGGCGGCGGCGCGCCCTTCGCCGCGGCGGCCGCCTCGTCGTCGAGCTTGCGCAACTCGAGCGCGCGCTCCTCGGCGACGTCGAGGTTGCCGAGTCCGAGATTGGCGAGAGCTTCGCAGTAGGTCCGCCAGAGACGGTCACCGTCGGTGTCGCGCCACGGGATCCGCCCCTCCTCGAGGATCTCGTTCCAGCGCTCGAATCGAACGAGCGTCCGGCGCAGCGCGTCCATCCCCTCACGGAACACGGAGTACCCCGTTTCGGCGCGATTCCGATCCGGATCGAGCGGTGCGTTGAGCATGTCGTGCGCGCCCTGCAACGCCGCGCTCGGCATGCCGAGCATCGATTGCGCGTAGGCGAGGAAGTTCCGGTTGTGTGCGTAGTTCCAAGCCTGGTGCGGCAACACCAGCCGCTCGCGCATGTAGTCCTTCTCGACCCGCGTCGCCGCGTCGAGCGAGATCGCGCCTTCGTGCCACATCCCGAGCTTGGTGTAGATGTGCCCGGGCATGTGGTTGGCGTGACCGACGCGCCAGGCGACGCGCCCGTAGGCCGCGCAGCTGTCGAGCGCGACGTGGCCGAGGTCGAGCGAGTCCCAGTTGTGGATCCGGTAGTGGATCGCGCCGGGGTGCTCGGGGGCAACGGCGAGGATCTCCTTCAGGACCGCCTCGACCGCGTACTTCCCCGAGTGGAACATGGTGTTGAGCGCGTAGAGCGCCTTCGCCTCGATGTCGTCCGGGTAGTCGAGGACGATCTTCTCGAGTTCCTCGGCCAGCTTGGGGCTCGTGGCGTTCCAGCCCGGCCGACCGAGTTCCACTCGCTCGAGGCTCGGAACGAAGGCCTCCTCCCATGCCTGGATGTAGCGACGTTCGCGCTCCGAGACGAGGTGCTTGCGTTCGATCGCCTGGTCGAGGAACGCCTTCGATCGGTCGCGATCGTACGGCACCGCACGCGACAACGCCCAGTACGCCATCGCGCAGTCCGGATCGAGCTGGATGCACCAGCGCAACGCGCGCTCGGCCTCGTGGTACCAGAACGAGTGCAGCAACGCGTTGGCCTGGTCGAACCAGCGCTGCACTTCCGGCACCTTCGTCGTGATCGGGAACGGCGCACGACCGATCCCGTCGATCGGCCATGGCCGCTGTCGCGGCCCCTCGTCGTAGGCCGCGCCGTGCGCGGAGTGACCGAACGAGGGCGGGGGCTCGGGGGACTGCTGCGCGACGGCAGCCGTCGCGAGGACGCACGTGAGTACGGAAGTTCGTGTGGAGAGCATGAGAGAGCCTTGTTCGAGCGAAGCCGACCGGGTGACGGGCCGAGCTTCGGCAAGACTAAACCAACCGGACCGTCGACCGCACGCCGACTAGTCCGGTGACAGACTCTCGCCGCGCGCGAGCGCAGCCGCGACGCGCTCGAACGCTTCCGCGTCGCGCCGTCGTTGGTCCGCTCCGCGCTTGCGGAGGCTCGCGAACGGCATGCGGAGTCGCGGATTGTCCCGCAACGCGGACTCGTGACGCGCGAGGAACGCCCAGTACAGCTCGCGCAGCGGACAGTCCACCTTCGGGTCGAACGCGCATTCACCGCAGAAGTCCCCCATCCGGTGGACGTAAGCACTACCCGCGACGTACGGCTTCGTCGTCATCGCGTCCCCCACGGCGAAGGTCCCCATGCCGAGCACGTTCGGCTCGACCACCCAGTCGAACGCATCGACGTACGCGACCCAGAACCAGTCGGTCAGCTCGCGCGGCGAGACCTCGAGCAGTTGCGCGATGTTGGACAGGACCATGAGCCGCGTGATGTGGTGGCCGTAGCCCTCGCGCCAGACGCTCGCGACGACGTGATCCAGGCAGTCGAGCCCACTCGCGCGCCCCCAGAACGCGGGTGGCAGCGGACGTTCGGCGCCGAGCATCGACGGCGCCCCGTCCCAGCGTTCACCCGTCGGCGAACGTCGGAGGCCATCGGTCGCCTCGTGCACGTGTCGGACGTACTCGCGCCACCCCAGCACCTGGCGCACGAAGCCTTCGCGACTCGCGATCGGAAGATCGAGCGCCGCGACTTCGTCGACGACGCGGCGCGGCAGCAGTCGGTGCAGGTGTAGCAGCGCAGAGATCCGCGTGTGGAACAGCGAACTCGAACGCACGGACATCGCATCCTGGAACGGCCCGAACGACGCGAGACACTCGCGCTTGGCCCAGTCCCAGAGTCGCTCGACCTGGGACGCGCTGGCCGGGATCGCGGCGGCGTCGAGATCACCCGGATGCGCTCCGAACCGAGCCTCGACGAGCTCGCACACCTCGGCGGTGACCGGGTCGACACGGAACCGTGGCACCTCAGGGGCAGCCGGCTCGCCGCGCCACGGCTTGCGATTCTCGGTGTCGAAGCTGAACCTGCCCCCGATCGGCTTGCCGTCCTGCATGAGGATGCCGGTCGTCCGCCTGACGTGTCGGTAGAACGCGTCCATGCGCCACGGCGCGCCCTCGGGATGGCTGGCGGCGAAGTCGGTCGGCGTCGTCAGCCAGCCCTCGTGCGGCAGGAGTTCGAGCGCGCCGCCCCGCACGAGGTCGGCGAGTTCCACACGCAGCTCGCGTTCGGCCGGCTGCATGACGCGCATCGGTCCGAGTTCCTGCGCGAGGTCCTCGAGCGCGGGAGCGAAACCGCGCTCGTCGACCACGTGCCGCACCGCGACGCCGCGCCGCGCCTGCTCGATCGCGAACTGCCGTTGGCTCGCGAGCACGAGCGCGAGCTTCTGCTTGTGGTACGGACGCCGCGCGGCCTTGGCGGGCGATTCGACGATCACGATGCCGACCTCGTCGGGGTCCTCGACCGCGAGCGGCCCGATCCGATCGCTGAGCTGATCGTACGGCACGTAGATCCAGCGACGGTTCGTCGAGTCCGACCCCGCGCGCGCGAGTTCGGCGAGGAACGAGGAGCCGGTCACGACCGAACTCCGCTCGGGATTCGGAGGCGGACGGGTCCGCGGAAGTCGGCTGGATCGACGACCGCGCCCCGCTGCGTGATCTCGAGCCGACCGTCGTGCGCGAGGCGCCTCGCGGCGCGGCGCACGGGCTCCATCAGGGCGCGCCATTCGGTCGGCTCCAGCTGCCGCGCGATCTCCGAGGGGCAGATCGAGCCAGCCCGACGCGAGGCCAGGATTTCGAGGATGGCGCGCTCGAGCCGTGCACCGTCGCGCCTCGAGGCTCCGCGACAGGCGGCGCTGCAGTA
>JAGQQZ010000420.1 GCA_020425915.1 Planctomycetota bacterium
ACGGTTCCTTTTGGGCGCACGCGTGCACCCGATGGCACCGACGTCAGGCGAGCGGATCCTCTGGCCAGGCGTGCTTCGGGTAGCGGTTGCGAAGCTCGCTCCGCACGCCCGGATAGACGTTGCGCCAGAAGCTCGCGAGGTCGCTCGTGATCTGGACCGGACGCATGTTCGGCGCGAGCAGCCGCAACTGCACCGGCACGCGACCCCCGCCCAGCCGCGGTGTGTCCGGCGTTCCGAAGAACTCCTGCAGACGCGCGGCGACGAACGGTTCGTCGTCGTATTCGACGCGCAGCTCCTTGCCGCGCGCGGTCCGGATGCGTTCCGGTGCGTCGACGCGGAGCCGCTCGCGCTGGCTCCGGCTGAGGCCCGACTCCAGGAGTTCGAGCAACGGAGCACCACGGAACGCACGGAGATCGCGCTTGCCGGGCGCGAGCGAGGCCAGCGCGTCACCGACGGCCGAGTCGTTCAGGTCCGGCAGCTCGAGTTCGGGCGCGACACTCCGAAGCCACGCGACGCGGGCGAGGAACCGACGCAGCGGCCGCTGCGACTTCGCGTCGCCCAGATGCGTGAACGGATCCCGGCGAACGACGCTGGCCAGGAGGTCCTCGACCGCTACCGGGTCCTGCTCGCCGCCGCGTTGTTCCTCGAGTACGAGGTCGAGGAACCGCGTTCGTCGGACCATCACCACGTTGCCGCCACCGGGAGCGAACTCCGCGACGCGCTCGACGTGGATCGCGTCGGGCATGACGTCCGCGAGCCAATCCCGCTCGATCGCGAGCGCGAGGCGAACGCGCGAACGACTCGCGCCGCTCCGATCGTCGACGCGCAACGCGACCGCCAGCCCCGCGGTCGCCAACGCCGGATCGTCGACGATGACGCCGCGCCCGGTCGCGAGCTGGCCGTTGCCGTCCGCATCGCAGCGCACGACTCGGTCCGCGAAACCCGCGAGCACGCACTTGCCGACCTCGGCGGGATCCTCCGCGAAGGCATCGCTGCCGCGCAGGGCCCGGACGAGTCGGTCGCGCGTTCGGGCCACCGCACGCGCAACGGGCAAATCGACAGCGCTCCCCCGCCCGCCTCGGAACCGATCGGCCTCCGCGCGCTCGAACGCCTCGACCCACGCGTGGAGGTCGACGCCCAGGCTGCGCGACAGGTCACGCTCGGCGAGCAGCGCGGCGATCGTCGCAACCGGCGTCAAACATCGCCTGCGTACCGACTCGACGGCCATCCGTGCGAGTCTCGGGTGGAGCGGCAGCCGCAGCATCTCCTCCCCGATCGCGGTGATTCGGCCATCTTCGGCAACCGCTCCGAGCGCGCGCGAAAGCTGATCCGCGCGCTCCAAGCTCGCGGCGTCGGGCGCCTCGAACCAGCCGAACCTGCTCGGCTCACGCGCCGAGAACGCCCGCACGGCCAGGCTCGGTCCCGCGAGGTCGACGCGCCGGATCTCGGGCGCGTCGAATGCCGGCATCCCGCGCTCTTCCGCGACCGACCAGAGCCGATAGCAACGGCCCGGCCCGGTCCGCCCGGCGCGGCCGGCGCGCTGTTCGGCCGAGGCGAGGCTGATCGACTCGGTGCGCAGCACGTCCATCCCACGTGCAGGATCGTGCCGCAGCACTCGCGCGAGCCCCGTGTCGACGACGGCTGTAACACCGTCGATCGTGATCGAACTCTCGGCGACGTTGGTCGCCAGAACGACCTTCCGTGCCGCGGACGGGCGGAGCGCTTCGTCCTGCCGCTCGGCATCGAGCTGCCCGTGCAGCGGCAGCACACGCAATGCACGTCGTCGCGCGGTCGCATCGAGTTCGCGTTCGGCCGCGCGGATCTCCCCCATACCGGGCAGGAACACCAGGACGTGACCCTCGGTCTCGTCCAGCGCACGGACCACTCCGGCTCGAACGCGCGCCGCGAGCGGCAGGTCGCGCCCGGCTTCGAGATGCTCGACGGCGACCTCGAACAGACCTCCGTCGGCGGCGATGTGACCGCACGGCTCGAGGAAGCTGCGGACCGGCTCGACGTCGAGCGTCGCGGACATGACGACGATTCGAAGATCAGGACGTACCGTGTCCCGCACTTCACGGAGCATCGACAAGGCGAGGTCGGTGTCGATGTGGCGCTCGTGGAACTCGTCGAGCACGACGACCGACACGCCCTCCAGGAAGGGGTCTCGCACGATGCGATTCACGAGCACGCCCTCGGTCACGAACCGCAGGCGGGTGCGCCGCGACACGCGTCGGTCGTCGCGAACCTCGTAGCCGACCTGACCACCGACCTCGTCGCCGATCTCGCTCGCGACGCGGCGGGCGGCCGCCCGCGCGGCGATGCGGCGGGGCTCGAGGACCACGACATCGCCGGAGGTGCCGAACGCGCGCACCAACGCGATCGGAATGCGGGTCGTCTTGCCGGATCCCGGCGGGGACGACACGGTCAGCGACGGGACGCGTTCCAGCGCCGCGACGACGTCGGGCACGACCGCGTCGACCGGCAGCGCGATCACGCCAACGGCCGCCGCCCGTCGATCGCGTCGGCGAGGATCGACTTCGAGACCTGCGTGATCGTGGCCCCCGCGGGGATCCCGCGGGCGATGCGAGTGATCGACGCGCCGTACGACGCCAATTGTTCGAGCAGTAGCTGCGCCGTCCCCTCGCCTTCGAGGTCAGGGTTCGTCGCCAGGACGATCTCGCGCGGGACCTCCGCAGCGAGCCTCCGGTGCAGCGCCGACAGCGTCAGGTCACCGAGACCGATCCCCTCCAGGCTCGACACTCGCCCCTGCAACACGTGGTAGATCCCGCGGAAACCCGACTCCTCGAACGCGCTCACGTCGCGCGGGTCCTCGACGACGAGCATGAGGCCGCGATCGCGCGACGCGTCCGAGCAGACCGTGCAGGGATCCGATTCGTCGAGGTTGAAGCACTGGCTGCACACCCGCGTCGACGCGCGCGCCGTCTCGATCGCCTCGACCAGGCTCCGAGCGACGTTCGGGTCGGAGCGCAGCAGGAAGTAGGTCAACCGCTCGGACGTCTTCGGGCCGACCCCGGGCAGACGCGCGAAGTTCTCGATCAATCGCTCGACGCTCTTCGGACGCGACACGAGTTGGCTCAGAATCCCATGCCGGGCAGGCCGAGGCCACCGGTCACGCGTTCCATCTCACGCTTGCGCAGTTCCTGCGACGCGTCGACGGCTTGCTTGATCGCGACGGTGAGCATGTCCTCGAGACCCTCGACGTCCTCGGGGTCGACCGCCTCGGGATCGATCTTCACGGAGACGAGTCGTTGGTTCCCGTTGAACCGCACGACGACCGCACCGCCCCCGGCCGATCCTTCGACCTCTCGCGACTCGAGTTCGCGCTCGGTGTCCGCGATGCGTTTCTGCATCTCCTGCGCCTGCTTCAGCAGGCTACCCATGTCACCAAATCCAGAAGCCATCGTGTCGTGCGTCGTGAGGTCGTTGGTTGTCAGGAATCGAGGAACTTCCCGTCGAAGCGCTTCGCGATGCGCTCGACGGCCGGGCTCCTCGGACCACTCGGTGTCTTGGACTTGGGGTTCGCGCCGCCGCTCGAGGTCTCGTCCGAAGCGAGCCGGACCTGGACCGGTCTGCCGACGACCTCCGCGAGGATCTCGGCGAGGAGCGCGCGGACCTCGTCGCTGCGCAGGCGATCGACGTGCATCTTGCGCGGGCTGCGGAGCCGGAACTCGACGCTGCCGTCGTCGGCCGGGCCGGTGACGTCACAGGCCTCGACGGTCGCCTGCAGCATCGGCTTCCGCTTCGCGAGCGCGGCGAGCAGCGCGCTCTTCAGCCCGCTCGGCGCCGCCGCAACCGCGGCCGACGCGCTCGCGCCTTCGGCGGGTGCGACGCCGGCGAAGGCGCCGCCACTGGCGAGTCTCTCGACGATCTCGCCCAACGCGGGAACCGAACCTGCTTCGGCCATCCGCAGCAGCGTGACTTCGAGCACCAGGCGCCGGTCGTCGAGCCGACGGATGCGCTCGCGACCCAGTAGCGCAGCGTGGATCATCGCGTCGAGGCGGTCGACCTCGATGTCCGCGGCCAGCGACGCGAGACGATCACGCGCCACGCCGGTGATCGTGGCGAGCTTGGTCTCGGGCCCGTCGACCTTGAGCAACAGCACCGCGCGCAGTGCGTCGAGCAGTTCGCCGAGCGCTTCGCGTTCGTCGACCCCGTGATCGGCGATCTCGGCGGCGAACCGCAGCCCGGCGGCGGCATCGCCCGCGCACAGCAACTCCACCGCGTCGACGACGAGATCCAGCCCCACACGGTGCACGACGCTGCGATAGGCGTCCGCGTCGAGCCTGCCCCCGTTGGCCGACACGATCGGCAACAACTGCTCGAGCGTGGTCTCCGCGTCGCGCATGCCGCCGCGACTCGCCGTAGCGATCTCGGCGAGGACCGCGTCGTCGGCCTCGATGCCCTCGCACTCGCAGATCGTGCGCAAGCGATCGACGATGTCCCGGTCACCGATCCGTTCGAAACGCTGTAGTTGGCAGCGGGAACGAATCGTGTCCGGAACCTTGTGCAACTCCGTCGTCGCGAGGATGAACACGACGCGCGCCGGCGGCTCCTCGAGGGTCTTGAGGAACGCGTTGAACGCATTCCGCGTCAGCATGTGGACCTCGTCGAGGATGTAGACCTTGTAGCGCGACCCCATCGACGCGAACCCGACGCGATCGCGTAGGTCCCGGATGTCGTCGACGAGGTTGTGGGACGCGGCGTCGATCTCGACGACGTCGGGGTTGCGTCCGGCCAATGTCGTCTTGCACGGCTGGCACTCGCCGCACGGTTGCGAGCCGACGCCCCGTTCACAGTTCAAGGCACGCGCGAAAATCCGCGCCATCGTGGTCTTGCCCGTCCCACGGCTGCCGGAGAACAGCAGCGCGTGCGGCACGCGGCCCGAGTCCAGTTCGGTCCGCAGTGACTGCAGCACGGTCCGTTGGCCGACGACCTCGTCGAACGTGTTCGGCCGAAAGCGCCGGGCCAGGACGCGATATGCAGGCTGCGGATCGGACATCGGGATTCAGTCTAGCCGAGTCGTCGCACGGTGATGGAGACCCCC
>JAGQQZ010000421.1 GCA_020425915.1 Planctomycetota bacterium
GTCCGGGCGGGCACCTGTTCGTCTCCACGATCAATCGGACGCGGCGAGCCACGTTGCTCGCGGTCTGGTTGGCCGAGTCGATCGGTCTGATCCCGAAGGGGACCCACGATCCGGCTCGGTTCGTTCGGCCGGACGAGCTGATCGCGTTCGCCGAGAGTGCGGGACTCGAGCCCGTCGCCTGGCAAGGCGAGGCCGTCGACGTCTGGTCGACGCTGCGAGAACGAGCGATCGTCCTGCGTCGCGGGAGCAGCCTGGGCGTCGGCTACTGCTGTTGGTTGCGCAAGGAGGACGAGTCGTGACGCGTCTGATCGATCGCGTGGTCGCGATCCTCGCCGGCCTGCTGTGTCACGGTGGGTTCCTGTTCGCCGTGGGCGCGATGGCCTGGGCCTTGGCCGGTGGCATGCAAACCGGACTCGGTCGCGTGCCCGCACCATGGGCGTCCTTGGCCAACCTCGGGCTCGCGCTGCAGTTCCCGTTGCTGCACTCGGTGCTGTTGACGTCGCCGGGCCGCGCGTTGCTCGGACGATGCGTGCCGGGGGCGCGTGGACGCACGCTCGTCGTGACGACGTTCGTGATCGTCACGAGTGCGCAACTCGCGGCCGTGTTCCTGCTGTGGACGCCGACGGGCACGGTCTGGTACGTCCCGGCGGGGCTCTCCGGAGTCCTCAGCTACACGCTGTTCCTCGCGAGTTGGATGTTCCTGGTGCGTGCGATCCACGACGCGGGCGCCGGTTTGCAGTCCGGCGCGATCGGTTGGTGGGCGTTGTTCCGCGGTCGTCGGCCCCACTTCGGTGGTCTGCCGACCGAAGGGTTGTTCCGCACTTGCCGGCAGCCGATCTACCTCGGGTTCCTCCTCGTGCTCCTGACCGCGCCCACACGATCTGCGGACCAACTGTTGCTCGTCCTGGTCTGGGGTCCATATTGCATCCTTGCGCCGCGCTTGAAGGAGCGGCGCTTCCTGGCGATCTACGGCGACGAGTTCGCGCAGTACCAGCGCGCCGTTCCGTACTTCGTTCCGTTCCCTTGGAAGAGACACCACGATGAAGATCACCGCGGTCGGTGAAGCGTTTCCCGAGCACTACCACAGCCAGGCCGAGATCACTGCGCGTCTCGAGGAGCTGTGGAGTCACGATCCGTCGGTCGCGAAACGGATCGCGTCGTTGCACGAGAACGTCCTCGTCAAGGGTCGGCACCTGACGATGCCGCTCGAAAGCTACGGTGAGCTGCGGACCTTCGGTGAGACCAACGACGCCTGGATCCAGGGGGCCGTCGAACTCGGGGAACGCGCGGTGACGCAGGCGCTCGAGACTGCCGGGCTCGCACCCGAGGACGTCGACGCGATCTTCTTCTCCACGGTGACCGGCGTCGCCAGTCCGTCGATCGATGCACGCCTGGCCAATCGGCTCCGCTTCCGGCCGGACCTGAAGCGGATTCCGATGTTCGGCCTGGGGTGCGTCGCCGGGGCGGCGGCGGTCTCGCGCGCCGCGGACTTCGTGCGCGGAGACCCGAACGGCGTCGCGCTCGTGCTGACGATCGAGCTCTGCTCGTTGACGCTGCAGTTGGGAGACCGTTCGGTGGCGAACCTGATCTCGACCGGCTTGTTCGGAGACGGTGCCACCGCCGCGGTCGTCGTCGGCGACGCCGTCGCCGCACCGGCTGGTAGCCCCGAGATCGTCGCGACCCGATCGGTGTTCTACCCCGACACCGAAGAGGTCATGGGCTGGACGATCTCCGAGACCGGGTTCCGCATCGTCCTGTCGCCGCAGGTCCCGGCGATCGCGCGCGAGTTCCTGCCGGGCGATGTCGACGCGTTCCTCGGCGATCACGGTCTGACGAAGGACGACATCGGCACGTGGGTCTGCCACCCCGGTGGACCGAAGGTGCTCGAGGCGCTGCAGGACGGTCTCGGGCTCGATCGCTCGGCCGTCGAGCTGAGTTGGGATGCGCTCGAGCGCTGCGGCAATCTGTCGAGTGCGTCGGTGCTGATGATCTTGCGTGAGACGCTGGCGCGGCGGCCGGCCGAGGGATCGCACGGAGTGATGCTCGCGATGGGACCGGGGTTCTGCTCCGAGCTACTCCTGCTGCAGTGGTGAGCTGACCGACGTGTCCTTGCGGTGGTCCCGGTCCGCCCCAACAATCCGGCCGATGTCCTCGGACGCCCCCAACATCGTCTTCGTCGACGACGACTCCAGCTTCCGTCGCATCATGGGGCGCGAGATCGAGCGCATGGGGTTCGCCGTCGACGTGTTCCCGGACGCGGATGGCGTGCGCGACCGGGTCGCGTCCACGTTGCCGAGCGCAGTCCTGCTCGACCTCAACATGCCCGGCCAGTCGGGCATGGAGTTGCTCGCCGAACTCCTGCAGGACGATCCGGGGCTGCAGGTGATCGTATTGACCGGGCACGGTTCGGTCAGCGAGGCCGTCGACGCGATGCGGCGGGGAGCGTTCGACTTCCTGACGAAACCCGTGAGCCTCGACGTGCTCGAGCAGACCTTGCGCAAGGCGGTGACGACCGCCGAGCTCATCGCGGAGAACCGGCGGCTCCGGCGCGTGGCCGAATCGGACGGCTCGCGGGTCGTCGTGCTCGAGAGCCCCGCGGCTCGGCGGCTCGAAGGTCAGGTTGTGCGGATCGGGCCGTCGGAGAAGAGCGTGCTCGTCACCGGCGAGAGCGGTGTCGGCAAGGAGCTGGTCGCGCGGATGTTGCACGACACGAGTCCGCGCCGCGAGGGTCCGTTCGTCCCGGTCAACTGCGGCGCGATCCCGCGCCAGCTGATCGAGAGCGAGCTGTTCGGTCACAGCCGCGGCGCGTTCACCGGAGCCGATCGGAAGCGGGTGGGGCTGTTCGAGGCCGCGGATCGCGGCACGCTGTTCCTCGACGAGATCGGCGAACTGCCGCTCGAGTTGCAGCCGGCGCTGCTGCGCGCGATCCAGTTCGGTGAGATCCGACCGGTCGGGGGTGAGACGACGCGCAACGTCGACGTTCGGATCGTCGCAGCGACGCACCGGGACCTGCGAGCGCGGGTTGCCGAACAGACGTTCCGTGAGGACCTGTTCTATCGAATCGCGATCTTCGAACTGCACGTCCCGTCGCTGCGCGAACGGGTGGAGGACATCTCGCCGCTCGCACGCCACTTCCTGCGACGGGAGTCGCGGCGATCGGATCGTCCCCTGAGTCTCTCCGCGGATGCCGAGGCGTGGCTCGAACACCAGGACTGGCCCGGCAACGTCCGCGAGCTCGAGAACGCGATCGTTCGGCTGTCGGTGCTCGCGTCCGGATCCGAGATCGATCTCGCGGCGGTGCGAGACGTGCTCGACCCGACCTCGCGCGCGCGGCGCGACGGTGGGCTGCCGACGCTCGAACTCCGCGAACTCGAGCGCCTCGCGATCGCGGAAGCGATGAGGCGGCACCGTGGCAACAAGCGCGCGGCGGCGGCGGAACTCGGCATCGCGCTGAAGACGCTCTACAACAAGCTGGCCAAGGAGCCGGGCGAAGCCTGAGACGAATCCTGGCCGCCGGCGCCGGCGATCCGTCGCCGGACGCCGTGCGAATCGCGTAGACTCCCGGGCCGCGCGCGGAGCCAGGACGGCCGGTGACCGTGTGCTCCGCCTCGATGTCCCCAGAGTCCCACAGCGGTCCCGATCAGCCCGGCGGCACACCGCCGGGAATCCGCGAGTTCGGCAAGTACGTCTTGCTGAAGGAGCTGGGGCGTGGTGCGCAGGGAATCGTCTATCTCGCCGAGGACCAGCAACTCCACCGCAAGGTCGCGCTCAAGATGCTCACCGCGGCCGGGGTGCAGTCGGACGAGATTCGCGAGCGATTCGTGCGCGAGGCGGAGGTCGCGTCGAAGCTCGAACACCCGGGGATCTGCGGCGTCCACGAGATGGGCGAGGTCGAGGGCGTTCCGTTCATCGCGATGCAGTACATCGTCGGGACGACGCTCGCGGACCTGCTCGAAGGCGCGCGCGGCGATGCGCCGTTGACGCCCGCGGAGACGGGTACGACGCTGACGAGCGCGTCGCTCGTCGGCAAGGACGCGACCCAGGACGTCGTGCGATTGATCGAGCGGGCCGCCCGCGCGGTGCACGCGGCGCACGAGGTCGGGCTCGTGCACCGCGACATCAAGCCGGCGAACATCATGA
>JAGQQZ010000422.1 GCA_020425915.1 Planctomycetota bacterium
GCGGGGGGAGCCCCCTCGTTCTGCCTTCGATCCGAGCGCTCGCGAGCTGGTACGACCACAATTCCCCAGACCGACCTCCCACGATCAAGCCACCGAACCCGAACTGCCGATGGCGAGGGGAGCATGGCACTTCGTTGGATCCTGGCTTCCTGCCTGGTCGCGTCTGGCGCGGCGCAGACGATCGTCCCCGAGTCGCTGGCCGGCGTCGAAGGTGGGAGCGCCTCGTCGATCCCGTTCGGCCTGAGCGGGCCGGTGCGCTACCAGATGCTGTTCGATGCCGACCAACTTCCGTTCGACGGTCCTCGGCTCCTGACCGAGTTGCGGATCCGACCCGATTGGGACAACGGTGCGGCGATCGCGGCCAAGCAGTTCCTGCGCGTCGACGTCGACATCTCGACGACGGCGCGTCGGGCGGAGAACGTGTCGGGGACGTTCGACGAGAACCACGGGCTCGATCGAACGCGCGTCGCAGCGTTTCATCAACTCGTGCTGCCGGCGCTGCCGGCCGGAGGGCCTGCGCCGCACGCGGCGGTCATCTCGATCCCGTTCGACACACCGTTCTGGTACGGGATGCTGCCGTTCCGACCCGGTGAGCAGGTCGCGGAGAACCTGTGCATCGACCTGCAGATCGTCTCGCAGCCGTCCGGCCCCTATCGGATCGACTCACCGTTCACGTGTGACAGCCAGGTCACGCACTTCGGCCTGGTCGACAATCCGTGCCACCCGTCCCACACCGGCCCGGACGTGTTCCTCGAGATCGACTCGAGCGACGACGTGCGTGCTGGCAGCAACATCACGTGGTCGGTCCACAACTGTGCACCGCTCGGTCCCTTCTGGATCATCGTGGCGGCGACGGCGAACGGGAACTGGCTCGGCACGCCGCTGCCGGCTCCGCTGTTCGACTCGGCCCCCGGCTGCTACGTCAACGTCCCGCTCGGTGCGCTGATTCTCTCCGGCACCGCCGACGCTTCCGGCGACGGCGAGAAGCTGATCACGCTGCCATCGAATCGCCAGCTCGTCGGCCAGACGTTCCACGCCCAGGCGTTCATGCTGGATCTCGCGGCGAACGCGTTCGGCTATGTCACGTCGATGGGGGTTCGCTCGACCGTGTGCGGTCCGCTCGGCATCGCGCGGGTGTTCCGGCTCGGCGCCGCGACCGGCACGACGGGGACGGTGACGTTCGGCTCCGCTCCGGTCATCGAGCTGCCGTAGCCGAGCTCGAGCGCGGGGCCGCTCAGAAGAACGTCCGCCGGATGACGAAGTAGGCCACGGCTCCGGTGATCAGCAGCGCGAACAGCATCTCGATCCGGGCGACTTCGTTGTCGTGACGCGGATGCGGGCGCCGTCGACCGAGCGGCGGCGGGCGCCGCGGGTAGCCCCGCATCGGCGCGTTCGGTGGCTCGACCGAGGTCGTGCTGCGCAGCACTTCTTTCTTCGAGTCGTCAGTCATGGCGGGGCGGTTCTGGTGCTCCCGATCGGTATTCAGCCACCAGACCCGACGTGATCACCACGTCAGCGATCGCGCGACGGCTTGCGGCGCAGGTTCCAGGGCCTACGCTCGCGCCCGATGAGGATCATTCTATGCCGCCCGCGGGGATTCTGCGCGGGTGTCGAGCGCGCGATCGAGGTCGTCGAGCGGGCGCTCGCCAAGTACGGCTCGCCGGTCTACGTCCGTCATGAGATCGTCCACAACCGGATCGTCGTCGACGACCTGACGGCGAAAGGGGCAGTGTTCGTCGACGAACTCGCGGATGTTCCGGCCGGCAACCACGTGATCTTCTCGGCGCACGGTGTCGCGCCGCAAGTCGTCGCCGAGGCGAACCAGCTGCAGCTCCACAGCATCGACGCGACCTGTCCGCTCGTCACGAAGGTGCACGCCGAGGCGCGGCGGTTCGCGCGCGACGACTACACGATCCTGTTGATCGGGCACCGCGAACACGTCGAAGTGATCGGGGTCGTGGGCGAGGCCCCCGAGCGGACGATCGTCGTCGCCAGCGCCGACGAGGCCGAGGTGGTCGAGGTCCCCGACCAGGATCGCGTCGCCGTGCTGACGCAGACGACGCTGAGTGTCGACGAGGCCAATCAGGTCATGGCGGTGCTCGAGCGTCGATTCCCGAAGCTGCGCACGCCGCACACCGAGGACATCTGCTACGCGACGACCAACCGCCAAGGTGCGGTCAAGGCGCTGCGCGGTCAGGTCGACGTCTGGATCGTCATCGGCGATCCGACCAGTTCGAACAG
Source organism: Planctomycetota bacterium (assembly GCA_020425915.1). GTDB lineage: Bacteria > Planctomycetota > UBA1135 > UBA1135 > UBA2386 > JAGQQZ01. Next base: position 2,242 of record JAGQQZ010000422.1, read on the forward strand.
CAATCGGCTCCGCGAGATCGCGGCCGCGTCCGGCGTCCCGGCCTACATGGTCCTCGGACCGGACGAGGTGCAGCCCGCGTGGATCGAAGGCAAGGAGAGCATCGGGGTCACGTCCGGTGCGTCGACACCCGAGGTCAGCGTGCAGCACGTCGTGCGACGTCTTCGAGAACTCGGCGCGGATGCGGTCGAGGAATTCGAGGGCACGCCGGAGACGATCGAGTTCACGTTGCCGCTCGAGGTGCGCTGATCCGTGCGCGTCGCGCTCTGTCAGATCAATCCGACGGTCGGCGACTTCGACGGCAACCGACGCAAGATCGAGAGCGCGGTGGCCGAGGCCCATCGGGGCGGCGCGGAACTCGCGGTCCTGTCCGAGATGGCCGTATTGGGTTACCCCGCCGGCGACCTGCTGCTGCGCGACGACTTCCTCGCGCAGAACGACCGCGTGCTCGCGGAACTCGCCGCGCACCTTCCACCGGACCTGCCGGTGTTGGTCGGTTGCGTGGCCCGCAATCCCGGCCGTGGCCTGCCGATCTACAACGCCGCCGCGTTGCTGCACGACGGCTTCGCGCGGATCGTGGCGCGGAAGTCGTTGTTGCCGACCTACGACATCTTCGACGAGGCGCGCTACTTCGAGTCGAACCGTGAGCCGAGCGACAACGTGTTCGAGATCGGCGGCAAGCGGATCGGTGTCACGATCTGCGAGGACGCGTGGAACGACGAGGAGTTCTTCTCGCACCAGCAGCGCTACCACATCGATCCCGTCGCCGAGGTCGTCGCGGCCGGGGTGGACTTCGTCGTGAACCTGTCGGCGAGTCCGTGGGGACGGCAGTGTGGCGATTCCTGTGGGAAGCACGAGTTCCGCGCCCGCATGTTGACGGCATCGACGAAGCGACACGACGTGCCGATCGTGTTCGTCAACCAGGCCGGCGGTAACGTCGGTGTCGTGTTCGACGGCGGTTCGACCGGGTTCGGGCCGCGCGGGCTCGCGTGCGAGCCGGTGTACTTCCAGGACGCGGTGCAGATCGTCGACACCGACGCGGCGTGGGAGCACGTCGCCGAGGAGCACGATCTGCTCGACATGCAGTTCCGCGCCATCGTCCAGGGCATCGCCGACTATGGCGCGAAGTTCGGGTTCTCCAAGGCCGTGCTCGGCCTGTCGGGTGGGATCGACAGTGCCTTGACCGCGGTGCTCGCCGCCGCGGCATTCGGGGCAGCCAACGTCACCGGCATCGCGATGCCGTCGACCTTCAGCAGCGCGCACAGTCGGAGCGATGCCCGGGCGCTCGCGGAGAATCTCGGGATCGCGTTCCACGAGATCCCGATCGAGGGGCTGCAGACCGCCTACGCGGATGCGCTCCACGACGTGTTCCGCGGCACCGAGCCGGGTGTCGCCGAAGAGAACCTGCAGGCGCGTTCGCGCGGCGCGCTGTTGATGGCGTTCTCGAACAAGTTCGGCGCGATGCTGCTGACCACCGGCAACAAGAGCGAGGCCGCCGTGGGGTACTGCACGCTCTACGGTGACATGTGCGGGGCGCTCGCGCCGATCGCCGATCTCTGGAAGACGGAGGTCTACGCGATGTCTCGCTGGGTCAATCGCGAGCGCGAGGTCATCCCGTCGAGCACGATCGAGAAGCCGCCGTCGGCCGAGCTGCGGCCCGATCAACTCGACACCGACTCGTTGCCCGCGTACGACGAACTCGATCCGGTGCTACGGATGTTGATCGAGGAGGAGCGTGGCATCGACGAGGTCGCCGAGCGCACCGGGATGCCGGGTGAGCGGGTGCTCGAGCTGTTCCGGCTCGTGCAGCGCAACGAGTTCAAGCGGTTCCAGTACGCGCCGACGATCCGCGTGAGCGAGCGTTGCTGGGACGGTCGGCGCGTGCCGGTCAGCCACCGTTTTCCGTGAGCGCGGCCGACAGACCTGCCGCGATGTCGGCGTGCAGGAACTCGAAGCCCAGATCCTGCAGGCGCTCGGGCTGGACCCGCATGCTGCCGAGCAGGAGCGCGTCGGCGAACTCTCGACCGAACACGAGTCGTGCGACGAACGTCGGCAGCGGGAAGATCGTCGGTCGGCGCAACGCGTGTCCGAGCGCGCGCGTGAACGACGCGTTCGTCACCGCGCCGGGCGCGACCGCGTTGTAGGCGCCGGACATCGTGTCGTCGCTGACCGCGCGCTGGATCACCCGCACGAGGTCCGCGCGCGAGATCCAGGACATCCACTGCTTCCCGTCGCCGATGACTCCGCCGACGCCGAGCCGGAACGGCAACAGCATCTTGGCGAGCGCACCGCCGTGTCGTGACAGGACGATCCCGATCCGCAGGTGGACGACGCGAACGCCGAGCGCCTCGAGCGGACGTGCGGCGGCTTCCCATTCGGACGCGACGTCGGCGAGGAATCCTACGCCCGTCGAGCTCCGCTCGGTGAGGACTTCGTCGCCGCGCTCGCCGTAGATGCCGATGGCCGAGGCGCACACGAACGTGCGCGGCCGCGGGTCCGCGGCTTCGA
>JAGQQZ010000423.1 GCA_020425915.1 Planctomycetota bacterium
ACCACGCGGAGGCGATGGCTCGTGACCTCAACGGACGACTGAGGCGCGAATCCTGGCTCGTCAGCAAGAAGTTCGATCGCCTGAACCTGCAACTCGAGATCTACATGGCGCACAAGAACTACGTGCGACCGAGATTCAACGTCGACCGGAAGACGCCGGCGCAGTTCCTCGGCCTTTGGGATCGACGGGTCTCGCCAACCGAACTGCTCGCGTGGCGACAGGATCTCGGACCGGCGACGCTCCATCCGTTCGTCGCGTCCGGCTGCACGCTGCTGAGCGATCGGGCTTCCTGATCACCCACACGGAAATAGGCCAGCTACGATTGTACTGCGCGCGACGCGGGGGCACGGCTACCTTGGTCCGCGGCATGATCGAAGCCGAGGACCTGCGCAAGAGCTACGGCGACCTCCACGCCGTAAACGGCATCTCCCTGCGCATCGAGCGCGGCGAAGCGTTCGGCCTGCTCGGCCCGAACGGCGCAGGCAAGACGACGACGCTTCACATGCTCGCAGGCGCGATCCGCCCCGACAGCGGTAGCGTGTCGATCGACGGCGAACGCGATCCGACGCGCAGCGAGGTCCGCAACGCGATCGGCATCGCCCCACAGGACCTCGCGATCTACGAGGAACTGACCGCCGAGGAGAACCTCCGGTTCTTCGCCAAGCTCTACGGCCTCGCTGGCTCGAGACTCGGCGATCGCGTCGCCTGGGGACTCGAGTTCGCCGGGCTCACCGACCGACGCAAGGACCACGCCGGCAAGTTCTCCGGCGGGATGAAGCGGCGCCTCAACCTCGCCTGTGCGCTCGTGCACGAACCGCGCGTGCTGTTCTGCGACGAGCCGACGGTCGGCGTCGACCCGCAGTCCCGCGCGCACATCTTCGACCGCATCGAGGAGGTCAAGCGCGCGGGCTGCACGCTCGTCTACACGACGCACTACATGGAGGAGGCCCAGCGACTGTGCGACCGAGTCGCGATCGTCGACCGCGGCAAGGTGCTGGCCGACGACTCGGTCGATGCACTGATCCGCGAGTACGGCGGGCAGTCCGTCGTCGAGGCCGAGTTCACGAAGGTGCCCGACGACGCCACGAGTCTGCCCGGCGAGTTCGACGACACGACGCTCCGGATCCAGACCAGCGAGCCGTTCGCTGCGCTCGCCCGACTCGGCGACCGCGGTGCCGAGATTGCGCAACTCCGTGTCGAACGACCCGATCTCGAACGCGTGTTCCTGCACCTGACCGGACGGAGGCTGCGCGACTGATGCACGCGATCACGACGTTGGCGCGCAAGGACCTGACGCTGCTGTTCCGGGACAAGTTCGCGCTGTTCTGGATCTTCGCCTTCCCGCTCATGTACGCGCTGTTCTTCGGCGCGCTGTTCGCCGGCGACGACGACGGGGCGCGGAGCCAGATCGCGATCGTCGTCGTCGACGAGGCCGGCACCGACGAGTCGGCAGCACTCGCCGAACGCCTCGCCGGGCACGAGTCGCTCCGCGTCCTGACCGACGAGAACGGCGATTCGCTCGACGACGCCAAGACGCTCGTGCGCAAGGGAGACTGTGCGGCCTACGTGCGGATTCCCCCGGGCTTCGGCGGCTCACCGTTCCGGATGTTCGGCGGCGGCGATCCGAACGCGACCCCGATCGAGGTCGGCATCGACCCTTCGCGCGCGACCGAACGCGGGTTCCTGCAGGGGATCCTCATGCAGACGATGTTCCGCGGCATCGCCGACGCGATCCTCGACAAGGAGAAGATGACGTCGGAGGTCGACCGGGCAATCGGCGAGATCGACAACGCCGAGGGGCTCGACGCGGTCCAAAGTGCGGTGCTGAAGACGTTCCTGAGTTCGCTGCGGTCGTTCGTCGGCGAGGTCGAGTTGGAGACGCTCGAGGCCGGTGGACCAGGCCAGGCGTTCGGTGACGGCCAGGTTTCATTCGTCGACGTGACGCGTGCCAGCGGCGCCACACCAGCCAACTCGTTCGAGATCACGTTCCCGTCGGCGATCGTCTGGGGACTCATGGGCGTCGCCGTCAGCCTCGCGATCACCCTCGTCCGCGAGCGCACGCACGGCACGCTGCTGCGACTGCGGGTCGCGCCGATCTCGCGCGCGCAGCTGCTCGCCGGCAAGGCGCTCGGCTGCTTCGCGATGTGCATGATCGTGATCGCGTTCCTGATGGTGTTCGCGACTTTGGCGCTCGGTGTGCGCATCGCGAACCTGCCGCTCGCGGTGCTCGCGGCCTCGGCGATCGGCGTCTGCTTCACCGGGCTGATGATGACCGTGTCGGTCATGGGCAAGAGCGAGCCCGCGGTCGCCGGCGCGGCCTGGGGCGTGATGATGCCGTTCGCGATGGTCGGCGGCGGGATGATCCCGCTGATCGCGATGCCGCCATGGCTCGCGAGCGTCAGCAACGTGAGCCCGTTCAAGTGGGGCATCCTCGCGATGGAGGGCGCGGTCTGGCGCGGCTTCGACCTCGTCGACATGCTCCTCCCTTGCGGCATCCTCGTCGCGATCGGTGCCGTGTTCTTCGGCGTCGGCGTCGCCGTGTTCCGCCGCATCGACGGCTGAGATGGTCGACTCCGAGAATCGCATCGTCCTCGCCGACAACCTCGCGGTCCTACCCGAGGTCGCGGACGCCAGCGTCGACCTCGTCTACATCGACCCGCCGTTCAACACGGGCAAGACGCAGCGCCGCACGCGCACGCGCGCCGTGCGGGACGCGAGTGGCGGCCACACCGGCTTCCACGGCGCGCGCTATCGCAAGGTCGAACTCGGCGAGTCGCGCTACACCGACCGCTTCGACGACTTCCAGGCGTTCCTGCGCCCGCGGCTAGAACACGCCCATCGGATCCTCGCGCCGCACGGCAGCTTCTTCCTGCACATCGACTACCGCGAGGCGCACTACTGCAAGGTCGCGCTCGACGAGGTGTTCGGCCGTGCGTCGTTCCTCAACGAGATCGTGTGGGCCTACGACTACGGTGCGCGCAGCAAGAAGCGGTGGTCGTCGAAGCACGACACGATCTTCTGGTACGCGAAGGACCCGAAGCGCTACACGTTCGACTTCGAGGCGATGGATCGGATCCCGTACATGGCACCGGGGCTCGTGACACCCGAGAAGGCCGCGCGCGGCAAGACGCCGACCGACGTCTGGTGGCACACGATCGTCAGCCCGACCGGCCGTGAGCGGACCGGCTACGCGACGCAGAAGCCACTCGGCGTGCTCGAACGGATCGTCAAGGTCCACTCCCGGCCGGGCGACCTCGTCGTCGACTTCTTCGCGGGGAGCGGCACGACCGGCGAGGCGGCCGCCGCACACGACCGGCGCTTCCTGCTCGTCGACTCGAACCCGGACGCGGTTCGGATCATGGCGAAGCGACTCGCTCGCTTCCGGCCCGCGCTGGTCGGCTGTGAGGACGTGAGCCTCACGACCGACGCAGCGCAGACCGACGAAGCGTCCGGCTACTGATCGTAGATCGCGCGGCGAAGGCGCGAGATCGGACGCGGCGCGGGCTTCTGCGCGGGCGGCGGGGCATCGACCGCCTTGGGCGGGGTCACGATGACCCTCTCGATGCGTTCCGGCTTCGCGGCGCGCTTCGTCGGCGGCTTCGGCCCGGCCGTCTGACGCTCGTAGCGAATCGACTCGCCACCGATCTCGATGACGCCGGAACTCGGCATCCCGTCGAGGTCGATGACCTGCGTCTTTCCCTGGCTCCGGATCACGGCCTGCCCGCGTTGCGTGGGCACGCCGGCTACACCCTTGCCGCCCGAGACCGACACGCCCTGTCGCGATCGGATCACGACGGCGCGCGGTGCGCGCTCGTTCGACTCTCCGTGCCCGGCCGACGGCTCCGGCGCCTCCTCGACGATCTCGACGAACGTCCCACCGGTCGCTTCGGGCGCCGTCTCGACGCGCTTGCGGACGTGTACGCGGTGCGGGATCGCGGGCGAATCCGTGACGTCCTCGAGGATCTCGATGACTTCCGCGACCTCCGCGACTTCTCCGACGGCGACCTCCTCCGTCTCCTGGATCGCGTCCGTCACGTCGTCGAGCACGATGACGCGCCCGGACGTCGGCGCGTTCGCGACTCCTTCGGCTTCCGGACCGCTGACGATGATCCCGCCACGGAACCGCTGCGTCCCGCGCTTCGTGCCGGCATCGGCACGTCGATAGGCCTCGATCTCGCGCAAGAGCTCGGCCTGCCGTTGCTGCAGTCGCTCGAGGCGACGCTGCAGACGTTGCAGTTCACGCTCGTCCTCCGCGCGCTTGCCGGGGTCCTGCATCGCGACGCCGGTCGTCGCGCTCGCCTCGAGCCGCGCGGTCGGCAGGACGATCCCCGCCACGGTCAACGCGAACACGCCGAGCACGACGCGTTGGAAGCGGCTCGTTCGCCGCGGTCTCTCGATGATGTTCATCAGTCTCCTCCTGATCGCAGACTTCTCGTCGAACATCGCCATCGCGCCGGCCGGTCCGCGCACACCGCGCGCCCGCGCCCACTCGACGACGGAAAGGAACCCCTCGCCGCACTCCTTGCGACGTGCGCCACTCGCGGCGAGCGCCGCCTCGTCGCACGCAAACTCGCGCTGCTCGTCGATCAGCCGGTTCGTCCACCAGACCAGCGGGTGGAAGAACAGCCCGATCTGGACGAGACGTTGCGCGAACGACACGAGCACGTCGCCGCGGCGCACGTGCGCCAGCTCGTGGAGCAACACCCACCGCAACGCGACCGTCGGGATCGCGTCGTTGAGTCCACGCGGGAGCAACACGAACGGACGGACGATGCCGCCGGTCGCCGGCGACTCGACCGCATCGGTGACGAGCCAGCGCACCCGCCGGCGCACACCCGCAATGCGCGCAAGATCCGCGAGGTCGAGGCCGAACTCGCCACGGCGCACCGGCCGCGCGGCCCGCACGATGCCGGCGAGCCGCCATTGCCCGAGGCCGAATCGCACGAGCAGCCCGGTGACCACGACGATCCAGCCGACGAACAGCCACGCCACGGTCGTCATCGCGACCGGTTCGGCCGGCGACGCGACCACGAACAGCGGCTGCAGCGCCACCGGCGTGGACTCGATCGGCGGGTGCGCGCCCCACGTCGCCGGCGACAACCATGCGAGCCAAGTCGGGCCGGCGAACGAGATCGGGCTCACCATCTTCAGCAGCACGACTGCGAACAGCGCGTACGCGACGCGGACCGAGATCCAACGCCGCGTCAGCCACCACAGCCCGGTCACGAGGACGAACGCGACGCTGCCATCGGTCAGAGCGCGGGTCACGAAGCCCTGCCAGCCGGCCGAAGCGGTCGACATCCAGTCGATCCAACCATCCATCACGCTTCGTCCTCCTCGTCCGCGGCCTGATCCAGCAGGGTGCGCAGCTCGTCGACCTCGTCCACGCTCAACTTGCTCTTCTTGACCATGTAGGCGAGGAGCGGCGCCGTCGTGCCGTCGAGCGCGTTGTCGAGGAGCTTGTCGGCGGCATCGCAGAGCGAACGCAGTGCCGACGTGGTCGGCTCGTAGAGGAAGCTGTTGCCGACCCGAGTCGTCTCGAGGTGCCCCTTCTCGACGAGTCGGCGCAGGTGGGTCTTCACGGTGCTGACCGACATGCCGTGCGCCGATCCAGCGGCCTCATAGACGTCGCGCGCGGCACAGCGCTCGAGGCGCCAGACGATCTTCATGACCTTCCACTCGGCGGGGGTCAGGGACTCGGGACGTCGCGGCATCGGAACAGGCCTCAAGGGTCAGGGGCTCGATCGAACGTTTACATTCTTAGACGTTCGTCTATCGCATGTCAACCCCATGGTTGCGAGTCCTCCGAGCCAAGCACGACGGCGCCGGCGATCGGATAGGATGCGGTCCATGCTCCTTCACTCCCCGCTCGTGATCGTGACCGCGCTCGTGACGAACGCGGTCCTCTCGGCCCAGTTGGACGTGACGGCGACCGCCAACGAGTTTCGGGCGACCGGAGTGTTCGTCGACGAACTCGCTGCGGGGACGGTCCTGATCCCCGGCACGGTCGTGTCCGGGACCGGCGCTTCGGCGGGTCTGACCAATCGCACCGCGTGGGGCACCTCGGACCCGACCTCGCCGACGTTCTTCCAGATGAACCTCGGGGTCACGTCGCTCGATCCCCTCAACTCCTGGTCCGGCCCGTTCGGCCACGATGCGGATGTCGACATCGCACTGAGTGCGGCGACTCCGACGCCGATCCACGTCTCGATCGACTTCTTCGGCTCCGCGCGGAACGGCACGTTCACCGGGTCGCTGACGATTCCAGGAGTCGGCACGGTGATGCCGGGTGATCCGACGTTCGCGTTCGACGCCATCCTCGACAGCACGCCCTGGATCCTGAACGCGACGATCCACGCGACCAGCATCGGTTCGACGACGACGATCCCGCCGACTTCGCTGCAGATCCTCGGCGCGTGCTCGATCACGATCGTGCCGCGTGTCCATGCGACGACGTTCGGCTCGGCCTGCAATGGCGCGACGATGACCTACGAGTCGACGCTGAACACGCCTCCGACCGTGACGATCGCCGATCCCGCCGCGACGTTCGGCATCCTGTACATCGCGACCCAGCAACTCACTCCGCCGCTCCCGCTGAACGCGATCCTGCCGTTCCCGACGTGGACGTGTCCGCTCCGCGTCGACAACGTCCTCGTCGCGATCCCGATCGCGGTCGGCCCGCCTAGCCAACAGTTCTCGTTCGGGTTCCTGACGCCCCCTGGCACGTTCACGATGCAGGCCCTCACGGCGGCCGGCACGGTCGTCAACTCGACGAACGGACTCGAGTTCGTTCGCTGACGTCTCAGGCCGGCGCGAAGCCCGGCGGCGGGTCGGCGCGCCGGCGGCGTACGCCGGCTTGCTGCGCGTCGGCGACCACGTTCGACAACTCCTCGATGTAGCCGAGGAACGCCTTGCGGCCCGCGTTCGAGAGCCGGACGAGCGTCTGCGGCCGACCGGGGCCGCTCGCCTTCCAGATCTCGATGAGTTCGTCGGCCTGCAACACCTGGAGGTGACGACTGAGGTTGCCGTCGGTCAGATCGCAGAGCCGCTTCAGGTCGCCGAACAGGCAACCGTCCGGTTGGTTGAGCAGCGCGGTCAGGATCCCGAGCCGCGCCTTCTCGTGCAGGACACGATCCAGGCTGTACGCGAACGCGCCCGCATCGTCGTTGGTCTTCTTCCTACTCACCACGGCCTCCCCGCTCGAGGTTGATGAACAGCACGGTCGCAGCGGCTGCCTGTCCGATCCCGAACACGGCCCCCATCGTCCAGGGATCCGGGATCGCCGCCGGCTGCGCGGTCATCACGAGCAACCCGCCGATGGCGACGTAGTACGCGGCCACGAACCCGATCGCGCGCGGCAGGTAGGGTCGCATCGCCATGATCCCGACGCCCATCAGCATCGCCCAGACGCCCGGCAGGACCGAGAGCATCGGCGATGCCGTCCGCAGCAACACGATCGTCAACACGCCGCCGACCGCGATCGCCGGCAGGAACTGCCCGACGACCGGCAGCACGCGCGTCGCGACCGTGCGCGAACGGCGTGCGCGCACCCAGAGGTCCGCCGCGCAGATCGCAGCCGCGAGCGCGGCGACTCCGCTCCACTGCACGACGAACTCGGTCGGCGTCCCCGCGTCGAGGACCGTGCTCTGCAGCAGCGCCGCGATGACGGCGATGCCGCTCGAGATCGCCGTAGGCACGGCGCGATAGCCACGGAAGATCTCGCTGCGCAGGACCTGGGCGTGGATGTCGGACAGCTGGGCGATCGCTCGGTGCAACTCCATGGGCTGAAACTCTACAACGCAAAGTCAGGCAAGTCGAACCCCGGTCCGAAACCCGAGGATTCGTCGCTAACACCGGTTCCCCCGCCGCGTCCTGCGCAGGTCACGACGAACCCACACGAGGAGAACCGATGATCCGCCTGCTGACCTGCTTGGCCCTTTCCGCGCCGCTGATCGGGCAGTCCGAAGCGCCACAGAACGACCTCGAAGTCCATGAATGGGGCACGTTTACGTCGATGGTCGGCGCCGACGGCACGGTCCTCGAAGGGCTCCAGCACGAGGAGGAACTCCTGCCCGATTTCGTCCACGAGCTCACCGATCTCAGCGAGATCAATGGCGGTGGCGGCAGGGTGCTGAAGTTCCCGGCGACCCGGGTCACCCAGAAGATGGAGACCCCCGTCATCTACTTCCACACCGGGACCGCGCAGACCGTGTCGGTCGACGTGCGGTTCCCGCAGGGGCTCCTCACACAGTTCTATCCGATCCCGTTCCTCGTCGCGCCAGCGCTCGACGAACAGCTGCGCACGCCCGTCGACCTCTCCCAGGTCGACGACGCGTTCCTGCGCTGGAACGTGGACCTGATCCCGCGCGATCACGCGGCGCCGAGCGAGATCCCGACCTGTGACCCTGACGACCCGTGGTCGTTCGCGCGCCAGGTGAACTGCGCTTTCGTGCGCACCTCGGATCCCGAGGGGGTCCAACGTGCGATCGAAGCCGAGCACTACTTGTTCTACCGCGGCCTCGCCCGGTTCGGTTTGCCGTTCGGGCTCGAGGCGGGGACCGACGGCACCGGTACGTTCCGCAACGAGTGCGTGCACGCCGTGCCGTTCGCCGCCGTGCTCGACATGAACGACGACGGCGGGCGCTTCCTCGAACTGGGCGCCGTGGGAGCGCAATCGAACGCGCGGTTCGACTTCGACGGCGCGCACCGCGAGTCGGACCGCGCGCGGATCGCTGCGGCGCTCGGCGCACGCGTGTTCGAGGCCCTGCTCGACCAAGGTCTGTTCGAGGACTAGGCTCGCGCGATGATCGCAACCTGGTCGCGCTCGTGGTTCCAGGGCAACGGCACGCGCGTGATCTACGTGCTGCCGCGCGCGGAGGTCGACCGCGTGCTCCCGCTGACGATCCGACCGACGCCGAAGCAGCTCGTGCGCGTCCTCGTCGGGCGGCTCGAGTTCATCCCACCCGAAATCGAACGCCGCGTCGAGCGGGCGCTCGAGGAACG